>NZ_NFKB01000001.1:0-176296 GCF_002160175.1 Faecalibacterium sp. An192 | reverse complement strand
TTCAAAGGAAGGTCCTTTCCTTTGTGTGCCTATAATACCATACCCCCCCCGGTGTCAAGACCCGATTTCAAATTTTCCCATTTTTGCTTTATTTTATATAGTTTGGAAAAGTCCATCTTGGATACAAGCCGTTTTGAGGACGGGAGGGACGGAGGAGATTCCCAGGATTGGCGGGGTGTTTTCCGGCTCTTCCGAATATATATTCTTTTCGGGCAAAGAGCGGCCTCTTATCCAGAGTCTGCAGGGCCGGGAAAACAAAAAAGCGCCTGTTTTCACAGGCGTTTGGTACAAAAATAGTAAAAATATTTTTATAAAATTATTTTTGCTTTTTATCTTCAGCGGAGGGCTGGGTGGCTTGCTTATACTGTTTGGATTTGGGGAAAGGCAGGCCCAGCACCAGCGAGATACTGATAGCCAGGGCCGCCGCGATTTTGACGGTATCGGTGGCGCTGGCAGCCATCTGGACGTTATCATTCTGGATAAAATAATAAGCGGTATAGTAGATGCCGGCGCCGGGCACCAGGGGGAAAATACCGCTCAGGAGGAAGACCGTCACCGGGGCCTTGAGGGTTACCGCAAAGATGCGGGCCAGCAACGTCAGCGGGATTGCGGCCAGCAGGTTGGCGGTGACAGCCCCCACCCCCAGCATCACCGCCAGCTCATAAGCGAGCCAGCCCACGGCGCCGGTGGTGGCGCAGGCCAGGTAGCACTTGCGGGGAATGCCGAACAGCATTCCGAAGCAGAGGGTGCCCACCCCGCCAAAGATAAACTGCCGCAGCAGCTCAAAGATTTGTGCGCTCGTCATGCCACCGTCACCCCCGTCAGAAGGGTATGGGCCCGCAGCACAAGGCCGGTGCCGCAGGCCAGGCAGGCGGCCACCAGGATCGCGTCGATCAGCCGGATGGTGCCGGACAGATAGTCCCCTTTCACAAAATCCCGGATGGACATGGTAAAGGCCACGCCGGGGGTCAGGATCATCAGCGCGCCGATGACGGCATGGTTGACGCTGGCCCCCAGGGCCCCGCACACCAGGATGCACACCAGGGTGATGAGGGCCGCGCCGGTGATTTTCTGAATCAGGGCAGGCAGACGCCGGCACAGCCACAGATACAGGTTGACGGTGCCTCCGGCGGCCGCAGCGGCCACCGCCTCCCAAATGCCGCCCCCAAACATCATGGCGAAGGCCGCCGACCCGATGGCCCCGCTCAGCACCTGGGCCAGTCCCCCGGGGAAGGGAATCCGCCGGGCGGCCACCAGCTGCAGCTCGGCCTGTTCCAGGTTCACCTGGCCCGCTGCGATTTCCCGCGACAGCTCGTTCACCGCCGCCACACGGCCCAGATGGATCGTGCGCACCGGCACGTTCCGCACTTCACTGATTTCAGCGGTGCCGGCGCTGGCAAAAATGCCGTTGGTCAGCACATATACGTGAAATTCCCGCAGGTGCAGGCTGCGGGCCATGATCTGCATGGTCTGCTCCGCCCGGAACACCTCGGCTCCGTTTTCCAGCAGGGTCTGTCCTGCTGCCATGATGAAATCCATAATACGGCGGCGTTCCTCGCCGTCGGGGTAAAGCTGGATGTTCTCCGCCATACGCTCCTCCTGTTATGGGGGCGGGGCCCCTTGTTCACCCTAATACTTTACCACGAAGGCCCGCACTGCACAAGCAAAAAAAGATTCACTTTGCCTGTTGACAAATTGTCCTGCGGTGGATACAATAAAAACAATATCACAAAATTGGCTGTGAAGAGAAGAGTAAGCTCTCGCATTGACCCCTTCCAGAGAGCCTGGACGGTGGAAGCAGGCGGGGAACAGGGAGCTGAAAATGGTCTCGGAGCTGCGCGGGCGAGGAGCAAGAGCACCAAGCCTGCGACGGGTGCGCCCGTTACAGCGTCCGGCTGTACGCGGAAAAATTTCTGCCGCAGCATCGAGGCCGCGCCCCGCAAGGGACCGGCAAAACAAGGTGGTACCACGGAAGCATTCTGCTCTCGTCCTTGCAGGCATGGAGGCCTGTACGGACGGGAGTTTTTATTTTTCCGTCGCAAAACACGAACGCAAGAAGCATTTTATGTGGGATAGTAAGAGAGGTTTTGATTATGCTGAAGATTTCGCGCCGCAATTTCCTGAAAGTCACCGGTGCTGCCGCCGCAGCCGCCGCCCTGGCCGCCTGCTCCTCCGGCAATGGCAGCTCGGCCCAGCTCCATGTGGCTGTGCCCAACGACACCACCAATGAGGCCCGCGCCCTGCAGCTGCTGGAGAAGAACGGCTTCTTCACCCTGAAAGAAGGCGCCGGCATCACCGCCACCAAGAACGACATCGCCGAGAACCCCCACAACATCGTCATCGACGAGGTGGAGGCCGCCCAGGTTCCCAATGTCCTGCAGGACGAGGACTACGCGGTCATCAACTCCAACTACGCCATCGCCGCCGGTCTGGACCCCATGACCCAGGCTCTGGCCATGGAGGACGGCACTTCCGACTACGTCAACGTCCTGGTCTGCAAGGAAGGCAATGAGGAGAACCCCCTCATCAAGGCTCTGGCCGCTGCCCTGGAGAGCCAGCAGGTCAAGGACTTTATGCTGGAGCAGTACGGCGGCGCCGTGGTGTCGGTGGTGGAGAACCCCACCGACGGCTATGACCCCACCGTGGACTACGACGCTCTGAACGGCCAGACCGTCAGCTGCGCCGCCACCCCCGCTCCCCACTGCGAGGTGCTGGAGGTCTGCGTCCCCATTCTGGAGGCCAAGGGCATCACCCTGGACATCCAGGAGTATGACGACTACATCATCCCCAACAACATCGTGGAGGATGGCACCGTCGACACCAACTACTTCCAGCATCAGCCCTACCTGGACGACTTCAATGAGCAGAACGGCACCCACCTGGTGACCGTGGCCGGCATCCACGTGGAGCCCATGGGCATCTACGGCGGCAAGCAGACCAGCCTCGACGCCATCCAGGCCTGACACGCGCAAAAGGAGCATCCGCTGTGATTGAGATCAAACATCTGTCCAAGACCTTCCAGATGAAGGACGGCGCCGTCGAGGCCCTGCAGGACATCAACTTAACCATCCCCGACGGGATGATCTACGGCATCATCGGCATGTCGGGCGCAGGCAAGAGCACCCTGGTGCGGTGCATCAACCTGCTGGAACGGCCCACCTCCGGCTCGGTGGTCATTGACGGCACCGCCATGGAGACCCTCTCCCCCGCCGATCTGCGGGCCCGCCGCCGGGAGATCACCATGATCTTCCAGCAGTTCAACCTGCTGATGCAGCGCAGCTGCCTGAAAAATGTCTGCTTCCCCATGGAGCTGGCCGGCGTCAAAAAGGCCGACGCCGAAAAGCGCGCCCGGGAACTGATGCAGACGGTGGGCCTGCCCGACAAGGCCGAGGCCTACCCGGCCCAGCTGTCGGGCGGCCAGCGCCAGCGTGTGGCCATCGCCCGCGCCCTGGCCACCAACCCCAAGGTTCTGCTGTGCGACGAGGCCACCAGCGCCCTGGACCCCGACACCACCCGCTCCATCCTCTCCCTGATCCGGGAGATCAACCAGAAACTGGGCATCACCGTGGTGGTCATCACCCACCAGATGAGCGTGGTGGAGGCCATCTGCGACCGGGTGGCCATTCTGGACGGGGGCCGCGTGGTGGAGGAAGGCGCTGTGCAGGAGATCTTTGCCCGGCCCAAGACCGCGGCAGCCCGCCGTCTGGTGGCTCCCGGCGGCGGCAAGGCCTCCCGCGAGCTGGCCTCCTTCGCCCCCGATGACCACGTCATCCGCCTGACCTTCAACGGCTCCTCCACCTCCAAGCCCCTGGTGGCCAGTCTGGCGGCCGAGACCGGCATCCTGGTCAGCGTCCTCAGCGCCGATACCCGTGATCTCAACGACCAGTGCTTTGGCAGCATGATGCTGCGCCTGCCCCGGGATGTGGCCGAGGCCCGCCGGGCCGTGGACTACATCAAGGTTCAGCCCGGCGTAACAGTAGAGGAGGTGACCGGCCTGTGACGGTACAAGATTTTGCATTTGCGGTCTGGGAGACCTTTTATATTACGGTGCTGTCCACCGCCTTCGCCCTGGTGCTGGGTCTGCCCCTGGGCGTCCTGCTGGTGGCCGGCGACAAGGACGGGGTGCTCCCCCTGCCCGGCTGGCTGATGCACGCCCTCAACGTGGTCATTAACATCCTGCGCAGCATCCCCTTCCTGATCCTGATGATCTGCGTGTTCCCCCTGTCCCGCTTCATCATCGGCACCACGGTGGGCACCAACGCCACCATCGTGCCTCTGGTGGTGGCCTCCTTCCCCTTTGTGGCCCGTCTGGTGGAGACCAGTCTGCGGGAGCTGGACGCCGGCGTCATTGAGGCCGCCCAGAGCATGGGCGCCACCCCCTTCCAGATCATCACCAAGGTCATGATCCCCGAGAGCCTGCCCAGCCTGATTTCCAGCATGACCACCGCCCTCACCACCATTCTGGGCTATTCGGCCATGTCCGGCGCCATCGGCGGCGGCGGCCTGGGCAAGATCGCCATTTCCTACGGCTACTACCGCTATCAGGCCAACATCATGCTGATAGCCGTGGTCCTGCTGATCGTTCTGGTTCAGCTGTTCCAGACCGTGGGCACCGCCCTGTCCAACCACAGCGACAAACGCCTGCGCAAATAAACCATCCTGTCATGTATGAAAGGAGTCTTCTGCCATGAATCGCGATACCATCTGCGTCCAGGGAGGCTACACCCCCGGCAACGGCGAACCCCGCCAGATTCCCATCATCCAGTCCACCACCTTTAAGTACTCCACCAGCGAGGACATGGGCAAGCTGTTCGACCTGGAGGCCGACGGCTACTTCTATTCCCGCCTGCAGAACCCCACCTGCGACGCCGTCGCCCGCAAGATTGCGGCTCTGGAGGGGGGCACCGCCGCCATGCTGACTTCCAGCGGCCAGGCGGCCAACTTCTTCGCCCTGTTCAACATCTGCCAGTGCGGCGACCACATCGTCTCCTCCTCCACCATCTACGGCGGCACCTTCAACCTGATCTCGGTCACCATGGCCAAGATGGGCGTGGAGGTCACCTTCGTGGAGCCCACCTGCACCGAGGAAGAGCTGAACGCCGCGTTCCGGCCCAACACCAAGGCTGTGTTCGGCGAGACCATCGCCAACCCCGCCCTGACGGTTCTGGACATTGAGAAGTTCGCCAAGGCCGCCCACGCCCACGGCGTGCCCCTGATTGTGGACAACACCTTCCCCACCCCCGTCAACTGCCGGCCCATCGAGTGGGGCGCCGACATCGTCACCCACTCCACCACCAAGTATATGGACGGCCACGGCGCCTGCATCGGCGGCGCCATCGTGGACAGCGGCAAGTTTGACTGGATGGCCCACGCCGACAAGTTCCCCGGCCTGTGCACCCCCGACGACAGCTACCACGGCATCACCTATGCCGAGCGCTTCGGCAAGGAAGGCGCCTTCATCACCAAGGCTACCGCACAGCTGATGCGGGACTTTGGCTGCTGCCAGTCTCCCCAGTCCGCTTTCATCCTGAACCTGGGCCTGGAGAGCCTCCATGTCCGGATGGCCCGCCACTGCGCCAACGCGCTGGCGGTGGCCCAGTTCCTGGAGAAGCACCCCAAGGTGGCCTATGTGGATTACTGCGGTCTGGAGTCCAGCCCCTACCACGCTCTGGCCCAGAAGTACCTGCCCAACGGCAGCTGCGGCGTGGTGTCCTTCGGTCTGGCCGGCGGCCGTGAGGCAGCCAGCACCTTCATGAAGTCCCTGAAGCTGGCCGCCATCGAGACCCACGTGGCCGACGCCCGCACCTGCTGCCTGAACCCCGCCTCCAGCACCCACCGTCAGATGAACGACGAACAGCTGAAGGCCGCCGGCGTTCCCGCCGAGCTGGTGCGCATGAGCTGCGGTCTGGAGTCCAGCGAGGACCTGATCGCCGACATCGCCCAGGCCCTGGACCAGGTCTGAACCCCATCCCATGAAATTGTTTGAAGGAGGCCCGCCCCCATGCCGCTGATTATCCCCAAGACTCTGCCAGCCTACGACGCCCTGTACGCTGAGAATATCTTTGTCATGCACCGGGAACGGGCCCTCTCCCAGCACATCCGGCCTCTGGAAATTGCGATCCTCAACCTGATGCCCACCAAGATCGCCACCGAGACCCAGATCGCCCGGCTGCTGGCCAACAGCCCTCTGCAGGTCCACATGACCCTGCTGCAGACTGCCAGCCACGCCGCCACCCATGTGTCGGCCGCCCATCTGGAGGCCTTTTACAAGACCTTTGACGAGGTGCGGAACCGCCGCTTTGACGGCATGATCATCACCGGCGCGCCGGTGGAGACCATCCCTTTTGAGGAGGTGGACTACTGGCCCGAGCTGTGCGAGATCATGGAGTACTCCAAAACCAACGTCTACTCCACCCTCCATGTCTGCTGGGGCGCCCAGGCCGGTCTGTACTACCACTACGGCGTCCGCAAGGAGCTGCTGCCCGCCAAGATGTTCGGCATCTTCCCCCACCGGGTCACCCGGCCCGCAAACCCGCTGGTGCGGGGCTTTGACGAGGTGTTCTACGCCCCCCACAGCCGTCACACCGGCATCTGCGTGGAGGACGTAAAGAGCTGCCCGGCCCTCCGGGTGCTGGCCTCCAGCGACGAGGCAGGGCCCTTCCTGCTGAGCACCGAGAACGGCCGTCAGATTTTCGTCACCGGCCACCCCGAGTACGACCAGCTGACTCTGGACGCCGAGTACCGCCGGGATGTAGCCAAGGGGCTGCCCATTGCGCCCCCCAAGAACTACTATCCCAACGACGACCCCAGCCAGCCCCCCATCTTCCGCTGGCGGGCCCATGCGCACCTGCTCTATTCCAACTGGCTGAACTACTACGTCTATCAGAACACACCCTACGACCTGGACAAGCTGGACAGTGTCTGATCTTTCACAGGGCCCCGTCGAGGCAGACCGCCCCACGACAGGGCCCTGTTTTTTCAGGAGGTTTTCTCTATGGGTATCGAATCCCGCTGGGGGTTCCGGGTGGGCAGCCTGCCCCACGGCCCCCTCAACAAAATCAGCGACGTGCCCGGGGTGACAGTGGGCCACTGCACCCTGGCCCGGGGCGACGTCCAGACCGGCGTCACCGCCCTGCTGCCCCATCCCGGGGACACCTTCCACGAAAAGGTTCTGGCGGCGTCCCATGTCATCAACGGCTTCGGCAAGACCATCGGCCTGGTGCAGATTGACGAGCTGGGCACCCTGGAAACCCCCATCCTGTTCACCAACACCCTGAGCGTGGGCACCGCCGCCACCGCCCTGGTGAAGTACATGCTGGACCGCTGCCCCGACATCTGCGAGACCACCAGCAGCGTCAACCCGGTGGTGTGCGAGTGCAACGACAGCGGCCTGAACGACATCCGGGGCCTCCACGTCACCGAGGCGGACGCCCTTGCGGCCCTGGCCGACTGCCGCGCCGACTTTGCCGAGGGCGCCGTGGGCGCCGGCCGCGGAATGCGGTGCCACGGCCTGAAAGGCGGCATCGGCTCCTCCTCCCGGGCGGTGGAACTGGACGGCCAGACCTACCACATGGGCGCGCTGGTTCTGTCCAACCACGCCAAATTCGACGACCTGATTGTGGCAGGGGTGCCGGTGGCCCAGCGTCTGGAACAGGCCGCCCAGGTGCCACCCCACGAGGACAAGGGCTCCATCATCACGGTGCTGGCCACCGACGTTCCCCTGTCCGAGCGGCAGCTGGGCCGGATCGCCCGCCGTGCCATTGTGGGCCTGAGCCGCACCGGCTCCTACTGCGGCAACGGCAGCGGCGAAATCGTCATCGCCTTCTCCACCGGCAACCGCATTTCCCACTACCCCCAGAGCGACCTGGTGCCTCTGCGGGCAGCGGCAGAAAATAAAATGGATCTCCTGTTCCGCGCCGCCGCCGAGTGCGTGGAGGAGAGCGTCCTGTCCTCTCTGCTCCACGCCGAAACCGTCACCGGCCGGAACGGCCTCACCGTCCGCAGCCTGGCCGACCTGCTGCAGGGCCGGCCCGACTAATCCCCATCATCCGGAAAGGAGAACGCTGAAATGGACATCATGGAACTTCTCGCCACCCGCCGCACCTACCGCCGCTTTGCCCAAAAGCCGGTGCCGGCCGACGTCATCGCCGACATGATTGAGGCGGTGCGCCTGTCCTCCTGCGGGGCCAACCGGCAGGCTGTCCGGCTGGTCATCGCCGCCAAGCCCGAGGACGTGGCCCGCATCCAGCCCCTGGTGAAGTGGGCCGCCTATCTGCCTCCCGAGCAGGGCACCCCCAAGTCGGAGGAGCTGCCCACCCTGTTTGTGGCGGTGGTGCAGGACACCACCATTCCCGGGGACCTGGACACCGACACCGGCATCGCTCTGGCCAACCTGACCCTGGCCGCCTGGGCCAAGGGGGTGGGCAGCTGCATCATGGGGGCCATCGACCGCCCCCGCCTGACCCAGCTGCTGGGCCTGTCCGACACTGAAAAGCTCCACACCATGGTGGCCCTGGGCTATCCCACCCACGACGCCCGGGTCGTTCCCCTGACGGTGGCCACCGGCGTCAAATATTACCTGGACGACAACCGGGACTACTGCGTCCCCAAGCGCAGCGCCGAGGAAATCGCCCGCTATCTGTAAGTCCTCTGGTTTTGGCCTCCGCCCTTTCAGGCGGGGGCTTTTTTGCTGGAAGGAGCCCCGAAACAATTTGCATATATACGACGATTCAGGTCGATTTGCGTATAAGTTATCTCAAATTGGTTTCAAATCACTCGTGTTTTCTGCACAAGGCTTGACTTTTTAATTTGTACAAACTATACTACTGGTTGTCGTCGGGAGGATTCCCGACTAAACGCCGCATCGTGTGTTTGCGGCCTATGGGCGGGTCGCCCGCCCCTGCCTGAATTTGTTTTTTGCAAGATAAGAGGAGTGTATGAATATGAAGAAGATTTCTCGCCGCAGCTTCCTGGTGGCTGCCGGTATTTCCGCCGCTATGGCTCTGACCGCCTGCTCCAGCTCCAGCTCTTCCACCGCCGCTTCCAGCACCGCCAGCAGCGCTGCTTCCGCCGCTGACTCTGCTGCTTCCTCCACCCAGGCCATCCAGACCCTGGACGACCTGGCCGGCAAGGTCGTGGGCGTCCAGCTGGGCACCACCGGCGACCTGCTGATGAGCGAAGAAGTGGGCGAGGGCGAGGACAAGCTGGGCATCGCCAGCGTCGAGCAGTACAACAAGGGCGCTGACGCCGTGCAGGCTCTGCTGACCAACAAGATCGACGCCGTCTGCATCGACGACCAGGTGGCCAAGAACTTCGTCGAGGCCAACCCCGATCAGCTGACCACCCTGGACACCGCTTTCGCTGAGGAGAGCTACGCCATCGCCGTCAGCAAGGAGAACCCCGACCTGACCGAGGCTTTCAACACCGCCATCGCTGAGCTGAAGGAGGACGGCACCCTGGACGCCATCCTGGACAAGTACATCGCCAAGGTGGAGGGCGCCGAGGGCTACACCACTCCCGAAGGCACCGAGTACCCCAACGGCACCCTGGTCATGGCTACCAACGCCGCCTTCGAGCCCTATGAGTACATCGAGAACGGCGAGATCGTGGGCATCGACGCTGAGTTCGGCAAGGCTCTGTGCGACAAGCTGGGCTATGAGCTGCAGATCGAGGACATGGAGTTCGACTCCATCATCGCTGCCGTCAACAGCGGCAAGGCTGACTTCGGCATGGCCGGCATGACCATCACCGAGGAGCGCCAGGAGCAGATCGACTTCACCGATACCTACTGCACCGCTGCACAGGCCATCATCGTGCTGAAGTAAGCGATCTCTAAAAAAGAGAAAAACTCTTTACAAACTGCAATTTTTGTGGTTTTATAAGAGATGCGGAGGACAGAGCCCGGGTGCGAATCCTGGCTCTGTCCCTTCTCTTTATGTATATATGCATAAAAATTCAAAATCTGTGCATATTTGTTCCACCCCGTCTGCCCTGCAAGGAGGATTCCATGTCCATGTTCCAAAACCTGTGGGCGGAGCTTGTCAGCGAGTTTACCGCCACCTTTATCACAGAGCAGCGCTATCTGCTGTTTCTGAACGGTTTGAAAACCACCCTGATTGTCGCCTTTGCGGCGGCGGCTCTGGGCGTTGTGCTGGGTTTCATTCTGGCCTACATCCGCACCACCTATGACCAGACCGGTCGTCTGCGGATCCTGAACGCCCTGGCCAAGGTCTATCTGACCGTCATCCGCGGCACCCCCACCATGATCCAGCTGCTGATCATGTACTTTGTCATCTTCGGCTCAGTGAAGATCGACAAGATGCCGGTGGCCATCCTGGCCTTCGGCATCAACAGCGGCGCCTATGTGGCCGAGATTTTCCGCAGCGGCATCATGAGCATCCCTCCGGGACAGATGGAGGCCGCCCGCAGCCTGGGCCTGAACTACACCCAGGCCACCTGGAAAATCATCCTGCCCCAGGCGGTCAAGAACGTCCTGCCCGCCCTGGGCAACGAGGTCATCGTCCTGCTGAAGGAGACTTCCATCAGCGGCTACATCGCCCTGCAGGACCTGACCAAGGCCGGCGACATCGTCCGCAGCCGCACCTACAGCGCCTTCTTCCCCTATATCTCGGTGGCTGTGATCTATCTGGTGCTGGTGCTCTGCCTGGAGAAACTGCTGAATTATATGGAAGGGAGGCTGGCACGCAGTGACCGCTAAAGAAAAAATCATCGAAGTCCGCGGGCTGAAAAAGACCTACGGCGGCGAGAAAAAGCGGGGTTACAAGGGCCTGACCCCCACCCTGGACGTCCTGAAAGGGATTGACATTGACATCTACCGCGGCGACGTGGTCTGCCTGATCGGCCCCTCGGGCTGCGGCAAATCCACCTTTCTGCGGTGCCTGAACCGGCTGGAAAAGCCCACCGGCGGCGTCATCAAGTTTGAGGGCATCGAGGTCAACGAGGACCACATCGACAAGCTGCGCCAGAAGATGGGGATGGTGTTCCAGCACTTCAATCTGTTCCCCCACATGACGGTGAAGGAAAACCTCTGCATGGCCCCCACCCTCCTGAAGCTGAAGTCCAAGGAGGAAGCCGCCCAGAAGGCGGAGGAACTGCTGGCCCGCGTAGGCCTGTCGGACAAAGCCGATGTCTACCCCGCCAGCCTGTCCGGCGGTCAGCAGCAGCGCATCGCCATCGCCCGGGCCCTGGCCATGGACCCCGATGTGATCCTGTTCGATGAGCCCACCTCGGCCCTGGACCCCGAGATGGTGGGCGAGGTTCTGGCCCTGATGAAGGAGCTGGCCCACACCGGCATCACCATGCTGGTGGTCACCCACGAGATGGGCTTTGCCCGCGAGGTGTCCAACCGGGTGATCTTCATTGATGAGGGAACCATCCAGGAGGACGAGCCCCCTGAGGAGCTGTTCTCCAACCCCAAGAACCCCCGGCTGAAAGCATTCCTGTCCAAAATGCTCTGATAGCAACAAAAAACCGGCAGACGGTGCCCCGTGCACTGCCTGCCGTTTTTTGTTGGGTTATTTCTGACGAAGATACTCGAACCCATCCAGCAAAAAACCGGCAGCCCATGTTTTCCACAGGCTGCCGGGGAAGGGTGAAAAATTACAGGTTGCTGTTTTCCGAGCCGGCGTCGGCGCCGGTCTCCTGGGTGTAGAGGATCATCAGATGGCTGGCGCTGGCCTCCAGGGTTTCCTTGGCCTGGCGGAGGGCGGCCTCCTCGGCGTCATTCATCTTCTCGGGATGGTCCTTGCGGATGCTCTTGCGCAGGGCGGCCAGATCCGCCTTGATCCGGTTCTTTTCCTCTTTGTCGATTTCCTTTTTGCACTTGGAGAGGGCCTCGTCCACCTTATAGGCCAGAATCTCGGCCTGGTTGTGGAGTTCCAGACGGCCCTTCCGGCGGCTGTCCTCCGCCTCATAGGCGGCGGCGTCCGCCATGGCCCGCTGGATTTCGCTCTCGGACAGGTTGGTGGAACCGGTGATGGTGATGTTCTGTTCCCGGCCGGTGCCCAGATCCTTGGCCGAGACCTTCACCACACCGTTGACGTCGATGTCAAAGGTCACCTCGATCTGGGGCTTGGAGGAGAACCCGGCCCGGATGCCGCCCAGCTTGAACTTGCCCAGAGACTTGTTGTCCTTGGCAAAGCGGCGCTCTCCCTGCAGGACGTTGATTTCCACCGAGGTCTGCATGGGACGGGCGGTGGTGAAAATCTGGCTCTTGCGGGTGGGGATCATGCTGTTGCGGGTGATGAGGGGGGTGGCGATGCCGCCCAGGGTCTCAATGGACAGGGTCAGGGGAGTGACGTCCATCAGGACCAGGCCCTGCGCTGCCGCGCCGGTGGCGCCGGCCAGCTTGCCGCCGCCCTGCAGCAGGCCGCCCTGGATGGCGGCGCCCATGGCCACGCACTCGTCGGGGTTGAGGGTATGGCTGGGCTCCATCCCCAGCAGCTCCTTCACCTGGCGGGTCACCGCCGGCATCCGGGTGCTGCCGCCCACCAGCAGGACCCGGCCCAGATCGGAGGCCGACAGTCCTGCATCCCGCAGGGCGTTGTTCACCGGCTCGATGGTGCGGGCCAGCAGGTCGCTGGTCATCATCTCAAACTGGGGGCGGGTCAGGGTGGCGTCGATGTGATGGGGGCCATCCTTGCCCACCGCGATAAAAGGCAGATTGATCTGGGCCGAGGGGGCGCTGGACAGCTCCTTCTTGGCCTTTTCGGCCTCCTCTTTCAGGCGGCCCATGGCGGCAGGGTCCCGGGTCAGGTCGATGCGGTCGGTCTTTTTGAACTCCTGCACCAGCCAGTCCACAATCCGGGCGTCAAAGTCGTCGCCGCCCAGCCGGGTATCGCCACCGGTGGCCAGCACCGTAAAGGTGCCGTCCTCGATCTCAATGATGGACACGTCAAAGGTGCCGCCGCCCAGGTCATAGACCAGAATCTTCTGGGGGGCCTCGTTGTCCAGGCCATAGGCCACTGCGGCAGCGGTGGGCTCGTTGATGATCCGCAGGACGTTGAGGCCCGCAATGCGGCCGGCATCCTGGGTGGCCTTGCGCTGGCTGTCGTCAAAGTAGGCCGGCACCGTGATGACCGCCTCGGTGACCTTCTCGCCCAGATAGCTCTCGGCGTCCCGGCGCAGCTTGGACAGAATCATGGCGCTGATCTCCTGGGGAGTCAGGTCCTTGCCGTCGATATGCACCCGGTAGTCGCTGCCCATCCGGCGCTTGATGCTGGACACCGTCCGGCCTGCGTTGGTGGCCAGCTGGCGCTTGGCCGCGCCGCCCACCAGACGCTCTCCGTCCTTGGTAAATGCCACCACCGACGGGGTGGTGCGCTCGCCCTCGGCGTTGGTGATGACCACCGGCTTGCCGCCCTCTACCACCGCCACACAGGAATTGGTGGTGCCCAGGTCAATCCCGATCACTTTGCCCATATGTGAAATCCTCTTTTCCTTCTATGCCTATGTCGGGACAAAGCGCGCGTCCCGATTTCAGTCTTTGTTTCCCCTTTATTGTAGCGTGTGAATATGGCTGTTTTTCAGCTTAAATGTAAAGATTCTATGTTCACCTGGGCTTCCAGCTCCTTCATCCGCTCGGGAAGCCCCGCAGTGCCGGCGTAGGTCTTGCGGATATAGGCCTGCATCTCCCGGACGGCGGTGCGCAGTTCCCGCTCCACCGCCTCATCCTTCTCCTCCCGGGACAGCAGATTCAGTCCGTGGATGGCCTCGGCCAGAAGCCGGACCATCCGGTCGGTGTCGGTGCTGCTGGCCTCGGTCTGGGCCAGCCGAAGGCACACCACCGGCCAGCTGGTGATATCCATATCCATCTCGGCCATGGACCGGGCCTTGCGGTAGGCCATCAGGGCCTTGCCGGGGTCCCCCGGCGTCCGGGCAGTGCCTGCGCCGTACCGGTCCCCCAGAGCCACCTGGGCCAGCACATCCCCCCGGGCGGCGGCCTTTTTCCACAGGCTCAGGGCCTTGCGGCGGTCTTTGGGGATGCCCAGGCCCCGGTCATAGCATTCGGCCAGACGCCGGATGCCCTCGGGATAATCCAGGGCCGCCGCCGTGGCGAAGAGGGGCTCCGCCTCCTCCCATTTGCCCTGGCCGGCCAATTCCTGCCCGCGGCGGGTTTCGGCCTCGCCGGGGGTATCCTCACCGCCCCGGGCATACACCAGGCCCCGCATGATGCTCTTGTCCAGCGCGGCCGACCTGCCCCAGGGATTCACCACCAGGCCGGTCCAGTCCTCCCGGCCCAGAGCGTCCTCCAGCACCTGCTGGAAGGGCAGCTGCACCACCGGCAGGCCCAAGGTGGCGGGGTTGCCGTCCGCCTCCTCCGGCTTGGTGAACACCGGCAGCATCTTCTGGCCCTTGGGGGTGGTGATCACCCAGAAGGGCAGTCCTTCCGCCCGCTGGGCCGGGATGGGACTGCCCGCCCAGCTGAACTGGCTCCGCTGTCCGCCGGGGGACAGCTGAACCGGCACCAGCACCTGAGTCTGCATCTGCAGGGCATAGTTCAGCCCCTTGATGAGGGCCCAGAAGCGGTTTTCCCGCTCGGCGTCCCCCGCCTGATACAGCCGCTGGATGGCCAGTTCCACCGCCGGGCACCCGGTGAACACCGGGCTGTACCGCAGCGGCGCAGGCTCTTTTCTCCGGTTTTTGACCGGCCGGTACCGGATCTGTTTCTTCCCGCTTGCCATGGGTGACCTCCTGCCTCTCCATCGGCGCGCCGCAGACGGCACGCCCTCCGGGAACGCCCGCGGCGGAGCCGCGTCCTTCCGGCGTTTCCCGGGGCCGTCCCGAGCAGTTTTTCTGCCCCTGAAGGACGGCGTTTAAGGCTTTTTTCTGTATTTGCTTTAGTATAGCAGGATTTTTCCCTTTCGACAACCAGTTCCCGGGGAGCTGAAACGCGGTCTTGGCTCTTTTGCCGAAAATCAGGACTTATATCTGGTAATTTCGCCCGCCGAGCGGTATAATGAAATCAAAACCAATCACATTACAGTGACAAAGCGCCGGGAAAGGAGCGTTATTCATTTGAAACAGATGCTTGTCTATCTGAACGGCTACAAAAAGGAGAGCTTCATCGCCCCCCTGTTCAAGATGCTGGAGGCCTGCTTTGACCTGCTGGTTCCTCTGGTGATGGCCGACATCGTCAACGTGGGCATCGCCGCAGGCGATTCCCGCTACATTCTGACACGGTGCGGGCTGCTGCTGTTGCTGGCTCTGGTGGGCCTGGCCTGCAGCGTCACCGCCCAGTATTTCTCCGCCAAGGCGGCGGTGGGCTATGCCACCGCCCTGCGGCACGCCCTGTTTGCCCACATCCAGTCTCTGGGCTTCTCCGAGATGGACACCATCGGCACCAGCACCCTCATCACCCGGATGACCAGCGACATCAACCTGGTGCAGAGCGGCCTGAATATGTTCCTGCGCCTGTTTTTGCGCAGTCCCTTTGTGGTGATCGGCGCCATGGTCTGCGCCTTCACCGTCAACGTCCAGGCGGCCTTGATCTTTGTGGTGACCATTCCGGCGCTGTCGGTGGTGGTGTTCAGCATCATGGCCGTCACCCATCCCCTGTACAAAAAGGTACAGGGCAAGCTGGACAAGGTTCTGGGCCTCACCCGGGAAAACCTCACCGGCGTCCGGGTAATCCGCGCCTTTGGCAAGGAGGCCAGCGAGACCCAGCGCTTTGAGGAGACCAACGGCGGCCTGACCACCCTCCAGCTCAAGGTGGGCCATCTGTCCGCCCTGACCAATCCCCTGACCTATGTGCTCATCAACCTGGCCATTGTGGCCCTGCTCTACACCGGCGCCATCGAGATCAACGTGGGCCGGATGGCCTCGGGCGACCTGATCGCCCTGGTGAACTATATGAACCAGATCCTGGTGGAGCTGGTCAAGCTGGCCAACCTGATTGTTCAGATCAGCAAGGCGGTGGCCAGCGCGGGCCGCGTCCAGGCCATCCTGAACACCAGGCCCGGCATGGCCTTCCCCCAGGTCATCACCGGCAAGGCTCCCGCCCGCGACGAGGACGCCGTCCGCTTTGACCATGTGGGCCTGACCTACGCCGGAGCCGGCGCACCCAGCCTCACCGGCATCACCTTCACCGCCCGCCGGGGGGAGACCATCGGCGTCATCGGCGGCACCGGCGCCGGCAAGTCCAGTCTGGTGAACCTGATTCCCCGCTTTTACGACGCCACCAACGGCGCAGTGGAACTGTTCGGCCGGCCGGCCTCGGCCTGGCCCCGGGAGATGCTCCGCAGCCGGGTGGGCATCGTCATGCAGAAAGCCCAGCTGTTCACCGGCACCATCCGTTCCAACCTGCTTTGGGGCAACCGCAGCGCCACCGACGCCGACCTGTGGGCGGCTCTGGAAACTGCCCAGGCCGCTGAATTCGTCCGGTCCAAGCCTCTGGGCCTGGATGAGCCGGTGGAACAGGGCGGCCGGAACTTCTCGGGCGGCCAGCGCCAGCGTCTGACCATCGCCCGGGCTCTGGTGTCCAAACCCGACATCCTGATCCTGGACGACAGCGCCAGCGCCCTGGACTTTGCCACCGACGCCGCCCTCCGGAAGGCCATCGCCGCCCTGCCCGGCAGCATGACCGTCTTTATCGTCAGCCAGCGGGCCGCCAGCCTCCAGCACGCCGACCGGATTCTGGTGCTGGACGACGGCCACATGGTGGGCTGCGGCACCCACAGCGAACTGCTGGAGCGCTGCCCCGTCTATCAGGAAATCTATGAGAGCCAGTTCAAGAAGCCGTCCGAACTACTGAAAGGGGGTGCCCCGGCATGAGCAATCCCAAGAAAAAGAGTCCTCTGTCCTCGGCCGAGAGCCAGGAGGCCATGCGCCGGGTTCTGGCCTATATCCGCCCCTACCGCTTCTTTGTGGCGGGCAGCCTGCTGGTAGCCGCCGTCAGCGTGGCGGCCCAGCTGTATATTCCTCTGCTGTGCGGCGACGCCATCGACCTGATGATTGGTCCCGGCCAGGTGGACCGCTCGGGGGTGTGGGGCATCATCCTGCAAATTCTGGTGGTGATGGTGCTGGCCGCCCTGGCCCAGTGGCTGCTGAGCGTCTGCAACAACAAGATCACCTTCTCGGTGACCCGGGACCTGCGCAACGACGCCATTCACAAAATCCAGTCCCTGCCCCTGTCCTATCTGGACAGCCACCCCTCCGGCGACATCGTCAGCCGGATGGTGGCCGACGTGGACACCTTTGCCGACGGCCTGCTGATGGGCTTCACCCAGCTGTTCACCGGCGTGCTGACCATCCTGGGCACCCTGCTGTTCATGTTCCGGGAGAATGTGCTGATTTCCCTGGTGGTGGTGCTGATTACCCCCCTGAGTCTGGTGGTGGCGGGCTTCATCGCCCGGCACTCTTACGGCTATTTCCACCAGCAGAGCGCCGTCCGGGGCGAGCAGACCGCCCTGGTCAACGAGATGATCGAGGGCCAGAAGGTGGTCCAGGCCTTTGGCCACGAGGCCGAGAGCATGGCCGCCTTTGACGAGGTGAACCAGCGGCTACAGGATGTCAGCCTGAAAGCTACCTTCTTCTCCAGCCTGACCAACCCCGCCACTCGCTTTGTCAACAACATCGTCTATGCCGGCGTAGGTCTGGTGGGCGCCTTCTACGCCGTGGCGGGAGGCATCACCATCGGCCAGCTGAGCGTCTTCCTCAGCTACGCCAACCAGTACGCCAAGCCCTTCAACGAGATTTCGGGCGTGGTCACCGAGCTGCAGAACGCCCTGGCCTGTGCGGCCCGGGTGTTTGCCCTGCTGGACGCCCAGGACCAGATCCCTGAGGCGGCGGATGCCGTCACCCTGACCCCCGACGGCCACGTCCAGCTGCAGGACGTCTCCTTCCGCTATCTGCCCGACCGGCCCCTGATCGAGCATTTCACCCTGGATGTCCAGCCCGGCCAGCGGATCGCCATTGTGGGCCCCACCGGCTGCGGCAAAACCACCCTCATCAACCTGCTGATGCGGTTCTATGACGTGGACGGCGGCAGCATTTCGGTGGCCGGCACCGACATCCGCCAGGCCACCCGGGCCTCCCTGCGGGGCTGCTACGGCATGGTCCTGCAGGACACCTGGCTGCGGGCCGGCACCGTCCGGGAGAACATCGCCTACGGCAAGCCCGACGCCACCGACGAGGAAATCATCGCCGCCGCCAAGGCCGCCCACGCCCACAGCTTCATCTGCCGCCTGCCCGAGGGCTACGACACCGTTCTGGCCGAGAACGGCGGCAACATCAGCCAGGGCCAGAAGCAGCTGCTGTGCATTGCCCGCGTCATGCTCTGCCTGCCCCCCATGCTGATTCTGGACGAGGCCACCAGCTCCATCGACACCCGCACCGAGGTCCGCATCCAGAAGGCCTTCGCCAAAATGATGCAGGGCCGCACCAGCTTTATTGTGGCCCACCGGCTGTCCACCATCCGGGAGGCCGACGTCATCCTGGTGATGCGGGACGGCAAGATCATCGAGCAGGGCACCCACGACACCCTGCTGGCTCAGGACGGCTTTTATGCCAAGCTGTACAACAGCCAGTTTGAAGGGGTGGACCAGGCCGACAGCGCCTCCTGATCCCTGTTTTTTCGCGCTCCTGCGCCCTCCGGGCGCGGGGGCGCTTTTGTTTTCACTTTTTTAACACTTTATCCATGCCTGTGCCGCATAACAGGGCTACACTTAGCATGTCAAGAAAATTGTACGGTAGCGTACAATCCACCCAGAGGAGGAGACTGCAGTATGAAAGAAGTCAAAAGTCCCAAAAAGCCTCTGATCTACTACTATGTGCTGGTGCTTGCCATCCTGTTTCTGTTCAATATGATTGTGCCGACCTTCCTGATGGCGCCGCAGATCGAGACCGTCGATTACGGCACCTTCATGGACATGATCGAGGAACAGGACATTGGCCGGGTAGAGATCACCGACAACGAGATCACCTTTACCAACAAAGACGACTCCAAGATCTATCAGACCGGCGTCATGTACGACCCGGGCCTCACCGAACGGCTCCACGAGTCCGGCGCAACCTTTGCCAGCGATGTGGGGGACGAGGGTTCCCCCATCCTGAGCTTCCTGCTCTCCTTTGTGCTGCCGCTGGTGATTTTCATCGGCCTGGGGCAGTACATGAGCAAAAAGATGATGGAGCAGATGGGCGGCAAAAACGCCATGTCCTTCGGCATGGGCAAGAGCAGCGCCCGGGTCTATGTCCAGTCCTCGGACGGCATCCGGTTCGCGGATGTGGCCGGCGAGGATGAGGCCAAGGAAAACCTGGCCGAGATCGTGGACTATCTCCACAACCCCAAGAAATACACCGACGTGGGCGCTTCGATGCCCAAGGGCGTCCTGCTGGTGGGCCCTCCGGGCACCGGCAAGACCATGCTGGCCAAGGCCGTAGCCGGCGAGGCCGGGGTCCCCTTCTTCTCCATCTCCGGCTCGGAGTTCGTGGAGATGTTTGTGGGCATGGGCGCATCCAAGGTGCGCGACCTGTTCAAGCAGGCCAAGGAAAAAGCCCCCTGCATTGTGTTCATCGATGAGATCGACGCCATCGGCAAAAAGCGCGACGGCCAGCTGAGCTCCAACGACGAGCGGGAGCAGACCCTGAACCAGCTGCTGACCGAGATGGACGGCTTTGAGGGGAACAACGGCGTCATCATTCTGGCGGCCACCAACCGTCCCGAATCCCTGGACCCCGCCCTGACCCGGCCCGGCCGGTTTGACCGCCGGGTACCGGTGGAGCTGCCCGACCTGGCCGGCCGTGAAGCCATCCTGAAAGTCCACGCCCGCAAGATCAAGACCGAGCCGGATGTGGACTTCCACACCATCGCCCGGATGGCCGCCGGCACCTCGGGCGCCGAGCTGGCCAACATCATCAACGAAGCCGCCCTGCGGGCGGTGCGGGCCGGCCGGACCACCGTATGTCAGGCCGACCTGGAGGAGAGCATCGAGGTAGTCATCGCAGGCTACCAGAAGAAAAACGCCATCCTCTCGGACCAGGAGAAAAAGGTGGTGGCCTACCATGAGATCGGCCACGCCCTGGTGGCGGCCAAACAGTCCCACTCGGCGCCGGTGCAGAAAATCACCATCATCCCCCGCACCTCGGGTGCGCTGGGCTACACCATGCAGGTGGAGCAGAACGACAAGAACCTGCTGACCAAGGAGGAGCTGGAGGACAAGATCGCCACCCTGACCGGCGGCCGGGCCGCCGAGGAAGAGGTCTTTGGCCAGATCACCACCGGCGCTTCCAACGACATCGAGCAGGCCACCAAGCTGGCCCGGGCCATGATCACCCGCTACGGCATGAACGACGAATTCGACATGGTGGCCTTTGAGACGGTGAACAACCAGTATCTGGGCGGCGACACCTCTCTGGCCTGTTCCGCCGAGACCCAGCAGGCCATCGACCAGAAGGTGGTGGCCCTGGTCAAGCAGCAGCACGCCAAAGCCCGCAAGATTCTGGCGGACAACCGGGAGGCCCTGGACCGTCTGGCCCGGCACCTGTACGAAAAAGAGACCATCACCGGCGAAGAATTCATGCAGCTTCTGGCGGAAGGGGGCGCACAGCAATGAGAGGTCGTTCCGGTTTTGGCTGGAGCCAGTTCCTGATGGGAATCTGTCTGATTCTGCTGGGTGCCTTCACCTTTATACGGCCCCGCAGCATGTTCACCGGCATTGCGGTCCTCTACGGCATCGCCGCTGTGGTCACCGGCATCTGTGACATCATCATCTACATCAAGGAGGAGCAGTTCACCGGCTTTGGGCCGGTCATCTCGCTGGTGTCCGGCATTCTGAGCATCATGACCGGCATCGCCCTGCTGGCCTACCCCGGCATCGCGGAGGGCATTGTCTCCCTTCTGTTCCCCCTGTGGTTCATCACCCACTGCATCAGCCGCTTGACCCATGTGGGCATCATCCGGCTGCTGGGCGGCTCCTTCTACTACTATTTCTCCCTGATCGTGAACATCCTGGGGCTGATTCTGGGCTTTATGATGCTGTTCCAGCCCTTCCTGGCCCTGTTTACGGTGGGGTATCTGGTGGCGTTCCTGCTCATCGCCTTCGGGATTGACTGCATCCTGATGGCCTTCACCGACATGGGCTCCCGCTGGTAAATTGCCATTCCCCGGCCCATTCCATGGGCCTTCCTGCCAAAACACCCCTGCCTCCCTTTCGGGAAGCAGGGGCGTTTTTTCTGGTCATTTTTTACAGGGTGTCCACCACCATGGGTTCTGCCGGAGGGTCCAGCAGGGTGGAGTGGGCCACAATGTAGGCGGCGGCCCGCTGGGCGGCCAGTTTCTGGCGGACCTTCCGGGCGTCGTTGGAGGGGAAGGTCTTTTCCCCGTCCCGGCGGGGGTCCCAGGCTTCCAGCTGTTCCTGGACCTCCTTCTGAGTGGGCCAGAAGCCCTCCCTGTCCGCCACCATCAGCAGGCCCAGACGGCTGCGGAGGTTCCGCTCGGCCTCGGCGTGGAGCTCGGCCCGGAATTCCTCCACCGTCTGGCCCCGAACCTGCAGGTACTGGTCAAAGTTGACCCGCTGGGCCTGCAGGCTCAGGTTGAAGCGGCGCTGTTCGGCAAAGTAATTCCCTGCCACCAGCTGTTTGGGCAGGGGGCCGGTGACCTGGTCTCCCAGCTGGGATACCAGTTTCCGCTCGGCCAAAAGCCGGGCCTGCTGGCACCGCCTGGCGTAAATCTCCGCCGTCACCCGCTGGCGCAGGGCGGCTTTGCCGGCCTCGTCGGCGGCCCGGTCCTCGGCGCCGTGGCGCTGGTTGATTTCCAGCTCCAGGGTCAGCCGGCGGATGAGCCGGGGCTCAATGGCCTGGACAAAGCCGGTATACCGGCCCAGAGTCAGGGGCGGCAGGGCGAAAAACTCCGCCTCCGCCCGGAATCCCTCTTCCTCATTGACCGCCAGCAGGCTGAAGTCCGGGTCGGTCACCGGCACCAGATCCGCCTGGGCCACTGCCTGGGCCCAGACCGGAGAAAAGCCATCCGGCGCAAGAATCGCCGCGTTGACCGCCTCGGCCAGCTGGTCCTCTTTGGACTGTTCGGGGTGGGCGGCCTGCTGGGCCGCCAGGGCCCGGCCCAATTCCTCTGCATCGGCCCGGAAAGTGATCTTCCAGGCGCCCGGTTCGCCCTGATAGAGATGTTCCAAAAGCATTGCGTTCTCCCCCTTACATTCCCATCAGCACAAAGCCCAGCAACAGCAGCAGCGCAGCCAGCACATAATAAATCGCCTCGGCGCCCAGCACTGCCTTGTCCCCCTCCACATAGACCTTTTCGGGGTGGTCGGGGTCATAGTAAAGGGTCACCTGGCTGCCCTGGGAAAAGCCCTTGGCCTTGCGGGGCATGGGGTAGGGCAGACGGCGGGTATTGCCCGCCGGCGTGGTAAACTCCAGCGCCAGGGATATGCCCTCCCGGGTCTGGATGGTGCCGGCCACCTGGGCCTGGACCTTCTCCCCTCTGGTTACCAGCGCACGGCGGCTCCGGGTGGCCCGCAGGCCCATCACCAGCATCAGCAGCGCGCCCGCTGCAAAAATCACAACATTCATTCCATGCTTCTCCTTTGATGCGATAAGATGGATTTTATTGTACCATATTTGCAGCGCGCAGAATGCAGCAAAATCCGCCCGAAAATTTGTCAGAAAAATTTGAAAAAGCCTGTTGACAACCGCCGCCTTTTGCGCTATAATAGCAAATGTTCCGGGCGACCGGACAACACAAACAAAACAAAATATGCGGATATGGCGGAATTGGCAGACGCGTTAGATTCAGGTTCTAATCGGGGCAACTCGGTGGAGGTTCAAGTCCTCTTATCCGCACCAAGGCGATCTCAGAAATGAGATCGTCTTTTGTTTTATCCGGCAGCTGGTGGGCGTCCTGACAGGGCGCCCGCTTTTTGTTTTGCAGGGCAGCAGGCTCTCCCCTGTTTTGCGGCCGGCTGGAAAACATGGTATAATACCCGAAAGATATGATTTTTGATCGGCGCACAGCCAGGAGAATCACACAAAACAGGAGAATGACTATGAAGCCTTTTCAGTACGATGTCCGGCCCGGGCGTTACCGCCATTTCAAGGGAAACGAATACCAGGTGATCGGGATGGCCCGCCACAGCGAGACCGAAGAAGAAATGGTGGTCTACCGTCCCCTGTACGGGGAGGGCGGCCTGTGGGTGCGTCCGGCGTCCATGTGGTGCGAGCAGGTGGACCGGGACGGCAAGGTGCAGCCCCGCTTTACCTATATAGGAGAATAAGGCCTATGCAGATCTATGATGCCTTTGGGTCCCGGCCCGGCTGCGGCCCGGCCCGGCTGCCGGACGGCACCCCGGCGGTGCTGGCCTGTGAGCACGCGGCCTCCATCCTGGTCAACGGACAGCCTGCCTTTCGGGTGGTGTGCACCCCGGCGCTGCTGCCCCAGATGGCGCTGGGCCGTCTGCTGACCGAGGGCTGGATCGCATCGGCCGGAGAGGTGGACCGGATTTCGGTCTGTGCCGATGGGTCCCGAATCGAGGTGGAGCTGACCCACCCGCTGGCGGCACCCCGGGCCGCCGTCCAGGAGGTGGCCAGCAGCACCGACAACCTGCCTCTGGCCCGGCCGGCGGAACTGCATCCTCTGCGCCCCTCCCCTTCCCTGGCCCTGGAGCCCGAATGGGTGGACACTCTGACCGCCGCCATGAGCGCCGGGCTGCCCCTGTACCAGGCCACCCGGTCGGTTCACAGCTGTCTGATCATGCGCCGCGGAAAGATTCTGTACCAGTGCGAGGACATCGGCCGCCACAACGCCCTGGACAAGGCGGTGGGCTGTGCCCTGCTGGACGGCGTGCCGCTGGCCGAGTGCATCCTGTACACCAGCGGCCGGGTGCCGGAAGACATGGTGCGAAAAGCCATCCGGGCCGGGGCCGGAGCCCTGGTCAGCAAGAGCATGCCCACCCTTTCCTCCCTGGATTTGGCGGGGAAATACGGCCTGCAGCTCCTGTGCGCCAGGAAGCACCCGCGCTCTGTGTCATAAAATGTAAAAGGATGGCTACAAAATGGGAAAAATTTAACAGTTTGCGTTGACTTACTTTTCAGACCCATGATAGAATACCAGTAAAGAGACCGTTCCGCTTGTTGCAGCAGGCCGAGCGGTCATTTTCATGGAGGGATCTTTCCCCTATGCAGACAAAAACAGGTAGGTGATAGCATGAAGCAGGCAACCAACCCGTTTGCCCCGGCTCCGCTGTGGCGCAAACGACTGCCGGGCTATGCGGCCATGGGCGTTGCGACCATTGCAATGGCGGTCGGTCTGATCTCCTTGCAGAACGCACGCACCACGGTTGCAGGTACTCTGCTGCCGGTGTCTGAGGCGGATGCAGCCGCCTACGGCATCAGCGCAGTGTACCAGCTCGACGATGGCAGCTACCGTGTGGAGGGAACCAAAAAAGGCTTCCAGAGCGATGTGCAGGCTGCCGTGACCATGGACGCGGAGGGCAATGTTTCCAAGGTGGAGATTCTCTCTCAGGGAGAGACCGACACCCTGGGCGGCCAGTGCGTCAACCCGGAGTTTACGTCCCAGTATGAGGGCGTGGCTCCCTTCACGCTGGCAGGCAAAACCTACACCGTGACCGATCCGGCCACCGGTGCAGTCTATGCCGCTGCCGGCGCAGCGTCGAAGGAAGCTCCTGCCGCCGAGGACTTCGACCCCACCCAGTGGAATGTGTCGGATACTTCCGCAGAAGCAGAGGCCACCCGCAAGATGTATGCAGCCGGTCTGACCCTCTCGGCCATGAACGGCCAGCCCCTGAGCGATGAACTGGCTCCGCCGCTGGACTCCAGCCCCGAGGCTGTGGCACGGCGCAACCTGTACACCGCCGGCCTGAGCAAGAGCGCCATGGACGGCCAGGAGCAGGCAGTGCCCTTCGCCGATCAGACCCCCGAGCAGCAGGCCGCTTACCGCATGGCTCAGGCTGGTCTGACCACGACCCAGACCGAGTCCGGCGCGGTGGGCGCCAACCTCACCGAGGTGGACGCCCTGTCCGGCGCCACCATTACCTCTGCGGCGGTAACGGACATCGTCAACAATTCGTATTTCTATGTGACCGAGGTGCTCTGCGCAGAGTGACCTCAACGGAGGAATAGAAGCTATGGCAAAAATTGATTTTCTGACGGCTGACATGACCCGCCGCCAGTTCATGAAGATCTCGGGCAAGAGCCTTGCAGGGCTCACCCTCTCTGCATCCATGCTGTCCCTCTTCGGCTGCTCTCAGGAGCAGGTGGACAGCGGCGCCGTGGCCACCTGGGCTCTGCCCCAGGGCCTGCTGGTGGTCAATGCAGACCTGTGCACCGGCTGCCAGCGCTGCGAGATCAACTGCACCCTGTCCAACGACGGCGTGTGCTCCTCTTACATCAGCCGCGTCAAGATCCAGCGCCGCCTGAACCTGGACGGCGCCGGCAACGGCCTGCTGTCGGGCGACGAGAACTGCTGGGTCTACTTCCCCGACACCTGCCGCCAGTGTGAAGATCCCGCCTGCGGCAACGCCTGCCCGCAGAAGGCTATCACCACCAATGCCCAGGGTATCCGCGTGGTGGATACCGACAAGTGCATCGGCTGCGGCGCCTGCGTCGAGGCCTGCCCCTGGCACATGCCCACCGTCAACCCGGAGACCGGCAAGTCGTCCAAGTGCATCGCCTGCGGTGCCTGCGTGGCTGGCTGCCCGTCCGGCGCTCTGTCCATCGTGGACTGGGATGCCGTCACCAGCGCAGCACAGGCTGCTTACATGGAACTGTAAGGAGGAACTACAATGGCTGAAACTTATGGCTGGGCAGGTAAAATCCTGCGCGTCAACCTGACCACCGGTGAGATCACCACCGAGGACGACACCAAATACCATGAATATATCGGCGGCATGGGCATGGGCTACCGCATCATGTACGATGAGGCTCCCATGGATCTGGATCCGTACGATGAGAAGACCCCCATCATCTTCGGTGTGGGCCCCCTGACCGGTTCCGGCGTGCCCTGCTCCGGCCGCATGAACGTCACCTTCCGTTCCACCTGGTCCAAGGGCAAGTCCATCATCGACGGCCACATCGGCGGCCACATCGGCCCCATGCTGAAGTATGCCGGCTACGACGGAATCGTCATCACCGGTATCTCCTCCACCCCCGTCTACCTGCGCATTGAGGACGACCAGGTCTCTCTGGAGGACGCATCCGCTATCTGGGGCAAGGGCACCTTTGCTTCCAACAAGTGGCTGATCGAGCAGACCGGCCGCGAGTTCGAGTCTGCTTCCATCGGCCCCGCCGGTGAGCACCTGGTGGACTACTCCACCATGAACACCAGCTTCGGCAACTCCGCCGGCGCCGGCCTGGGCGCCGCCATGGGCAACAAGAAGCTGAAGGGCATCGCCGTCCGCGGCACCGGCAGCGTCAAGGTTGCCGATCCCCAGAAGGTTCTGGAGCTGTCCAACTACATGCTGGGCAACCTGATCGGCGGCAACAACAACCACAACGTCCCCGCACAGCCCCAGAGCTGGGCTGAGTACAGCGCTACCTCCGGCAAGAACCGCTGGTCCGGCGCTCCCGGCCGTATGTGGAAGAAGGCCCCCGGCGGCCCCATCGACACCGGCGAGCAGCCCTACAACGACATCAACAAGATCGCTCTGCGCTGCTTCAAGGGCTACTTTGACTTCGGCGCTCCGGCTGCTGAGTACACCGTCAAGAACGGCGGCTGCTCTTCCTGCCCCATCCGCTGCTACACCGAGTACGACATCGATCCCCTGGCCGATTACGATCTGCCCACCCACAACTCCAACACCTGCATGCCCGTCCTGTACGGTGACCGCGTCTACCCCTACGGCCTGCACGACTTCAAGTACGAGGGCGACGCCAAGCTGGTCATCAACCTGGCCTGGGCTCACGCTGTGGACGACATGGGCGTCTGGGACAACTACGGCAACCTGAACCGCGACCTGCAGTGGTTCCTGAACCTGCCCCGCGAGGAGGCTCTCAAGTACGTCAGCGCCGAAGAGTACGATTCCCTGCCCTGGGAGTGGTGCAAGGCCGGCGATCCCCGCTGGGAGGTTGAGCTGATCCGCCGCATGGCTTACGGCGAGGGCGACCTGTCCGTCATCGCCAAGGGCACCCTGGCCATGATGGAGAAGTTCGGCCTGCCCAAGAGCTGGCTGGACCGCGACGACGGCACCACCAACTCCAACCTGATGTA
This sequence comes from Faecalibacterium sp. An192, assembly GCF_002160175.1. NCBI lineage: Bacteria > Bacillati > Bacillota > Clostridia > Eubacteriales > Oscillospiraceae > Faecalibacterium > Faecalibacterium sp. An192. Next base: position 149,103 of record NZ_NFKB01000001.1, on the reverse strand, counting down.
CAACGGCTATCCCAACCACCACGGCCCTGCTGAGGCATGGCAGGTCGGCATGCTGTACAACCTAGTTTACAACCGTGACTGTATGGTCCACGAGATCGTCTGCGAGACCGGTTCGGGCGCACCCTATGAGGTGACCAAGAAGGTCATGGAAGACTTCTTCGGCGAGGGCTGCTACGACCGCGCCAAGGCCTACACTCCGATCAACGAGAACAAGGTCAAGCTGGCCGCTTACTGCGTCAACGACAAGAACTTCCACGACTCCGCCACCCTGTGCAACTGGATGTGGCCCATGACCCAGTCTCCCTCCAAGGAGCGCAACTACAAGGGCGACCTGGATCTGCAGGCCGATTTCATGACCGCCGTCACCGGCGAGACCTACACCCAGGCCAGCCTGCAGGAGACCGGCGAGAAGATCACCCAGATGCTGCGTGCCATGACCGCCATCAGCTTCCAGCTGAACTGCGGCAGCGCCAACCTGCGCCAGGAGCACGACGCCATCTGCGACTGGGTCTTCGACAAGGAGCCTGATTTCCAGGCCTTTGAGGAAGGCACCACCAAGCTGGACCGCGATGACATGAAGAAGGCCATCGACATGTTCTACACCCACTACGGCTGGGATCTGAACACCGGTGTTCCCACCCGTGAGACCCTGGAGAAGTTCGGCCTGTCCGACATGGCCGACGATCTGGAGGCCCGCGGCATCTACAGCCAGAGCACCGCTGCTGCCGAGACCACCGCAGAATAATCCATACTTCAGAAACGAGAGGAACCAATCATGCTGTTTGGCAGACGTAAACCCGGTTACACCACCACGGTGGACGGCTCGGACCCGGAGCAGGTCATTCTGGACCTGCAGAAGGCTGAGATGGCAGCCAAGAAAAAACCCAAATCGGAGGTTTTTGACATGGACGCCGCCAGCGAGACCGCCCGCCGCCTGAAGGAGACCGGAAGTGTGTTTGATGGCAGCGCCGCCAAGACGGGCGAGGACGTGATCGCCGCCGTGGAAAAGGAGACCGCGGCCCTTGCTGCAAAGCAGGCCGCCGCATCCGACGCTGCGGCCGCATCCATCCCGGAAGCCGCCGCAGAGAATCCGGCCGGGCAGGACCTGCTGGATTTCCTGGCAGCTGCCCCGGAGGCAACCAACGACCCCTTTGCGGACCAGCCCACCGTCACCGCCCCTGAGCTGCCCCAGCTGACCCCCGCGCAGGAGCTGGCGGGCTATATCCGCTCCCGCTCCGCCTCCGCGCTGGTCACGCCCCATGCTCTGCTGGTGAGCGAGGTGGAAAACGCCGACGAGCTGCTGGCTCAGATGCCGGAGGACCCCCAGTGCCAGGACATTGTGTCCCGCAAGGGCGCCAAGGACATCTACTACTATTCCAACGCCAACATGAGCGACAATTACGCTATGATTGCCCAGCTCATCGAGGACAAGGATCTGTGCACCATGGTGTCCGAGATGGTGCGGTTCAACGCCCGCATCTATCCCAGCGCCACCCCGATGCGGTATTTCCGCCGTTCGCCCTATAACCTGTCTCAGGAGGAGGTCGAGCAGACCTGGCAGGCCATGCAGGCCCGTCCGGAATACGCCGACATCGAGGAGCTGACCAACAACCAGAACGAGCGGTTCCTCTTCTCTACCAAGTATCTCACCCGCCGCTATGCCAAGGCCATCAGCGACGTGGACGATTACTGCGACTAATCTCTTTTCACAACTGAATACGGGTACAAGAGCTTCTTTGAGCAAAGGCGTCTAAACCCCGGAGGGGGCAGGACGCCGCGCCGCAATGCCAAGGGTCCGGCACCCCGGGCCGGCATTCAAGGGTGGAGGGGGAAACCCCGCCGCCTTCCCGCAGAAGAAACGCTGCAATTTGAAAAAAAGAACTCCTCCCATCCCACACAAGAGCCTGTGCTGACCGCAGGATCGCTGCCACTGTAAGGGCAGCCGCCAGCGGCGGGGGCTTCACTGGCGTGGCAGGCTGCAAACTGCTGTTTTGCCGGGCATTGTGCGGATATTCTGCGGAGGCGTTTTGGTTTTCAAAATCAAAACGTCTCCGCTTTTTTCACCTGCCTTTGAACAGAATATCCCCGGGCCGGGCCCTCTGAGCCATAGCAGAGCAGGCCCCGCCCGGGCCTTTTGGAGGATTTTTTCATGAAACAGCCTTTTTGCGCTCCCGCCGAGGCCCTGCGCTGCGTCCTGGACGCGGCGGCAGCTCTGCCCCGGCCCGAGGCGGAACTTGTTCCCCTGGACGCAGCCTGCGGCCGGATCGCGGCCCGGGACCTGTGCGCCCGGATGGACCAGCCCCCCTTCCACCGCAGCCCCCTGGACGGCTACGCTCTGCACAGCGCCGACACAGCCGGGGCCTGCCGGGAAAATCCGGTTTCTCTGCCGGTGGTGATGAAGCTCTACGCTGGTGATGCCCCCGCCGCGGCCCTGCCTGCCGGCTGCGCGGCCCGCATCATGACCGGCGCCCCCCTGCCCGAGGGGGCCGACTGCATCCTGATGCAGGAACTGACCGACGGCGGCGAGGAGACCGTCCAGATTTACGCCGCCCTCAAACCCAACCAGAACGTGGTATTCCGCGGGGAGGATATTGCCGTCGGGGCTGTGATTGCCCCGGAGGGAACGGCCCTCACCCCGGCCCATCTGGGCGTGCTGGCGGGCCAGGGCTATGCCGAAGTGCCGGTCTGCCGGACCTTCCGGGTGGGCGTGCTGGCCACCGGCAGTGAACTGCTGGACCCGGGCGAGCCCTGGGCCCCCGGCAAAATTTACGACGCCAACGGCATCCAGAACGCCGCCCGTCTGGGCCAGATGGGTTTTGCCGTGGAGCGCCGCCACTGCTCGGACGACCCGGACCAGATCGCCCGGCAGATGGAGGAGATGCTGACCCGCTGCGATGCAGTCATCACCAGCGGCGGCGTCTCGGTGGGGCAGAAGGATTATCTGCCCCAGGTGCTGGAAACCCTGCACGCTGAAATTCTCTTTGCCGGGGTGGCCCAGAAACCCGGCAGCCCCATGCTGGCAGCCCGGTTGGAGGGAAAACTGGTGTTCTGCCTGTCGGGCAACCCCTTTGCGGCGGCGGCAACGCTGGAACAGTACGCCCTGCCCGCCCTGCTGCGGGCCGCTGGCCGCCGGGAGGAGGACTGCGTCCTCCCCCGCACCCGCCGCACCCTGACCACCGGCTTTTCCAAGGCCAGCAAGGGCACCCGCTTCCTGCGGGCCCGGGCCCTGGGCGGCGAGGTGGCCATCCCCGGGGAGGGCAACGCCGAAGTGCATTCCTCGGGCAGCCTGTCCGCCATGATCGGCTGCAACTGTCTTGTGGAGCTGCCTGCGGGCAGCGGCCCGGTGGAGCCGGGCGAAACGGTGGAGGTGCTTTCCTTTGTACAGTGAAGAAAAACAGGCCCTTGCCGCCGAACTGACCTTGAAACAGCCCGCCGTGCTGGCGGTCAGCGGCGTCCACAACAGCGGCAAAACCACCCTGCTGGAAAAGCTTCTGCCCCTGCTGCGCCGCCGGGGCCTGAAGGTGGGCGTCATCAAGCACGACGGCCATGACTTTACCCCTGACGTCCCCGGCACCGACAGTTTCCGCCTGCGGGAGGCCGGCGCCGACGGCGTGGCGGTGTATTCCAGCCAGCGCTACCTGCTGACCGAGACCTTCCGTCTGACCGAACAGGACCTGCTGGCCCTGTTTGAGCGCCACGGCTACGACCTGGTGCTGCTGGAGGGCTTCAAGTCCAGCGGCTGGCCCAAGATCGAAGTGGTGCGCAAGGCGGTGTCCGAGACGCCCGTTTCGTTCCACCCGCTGGCGATTGTGGGCGACATTCCCGGCGCAGACTTTGGCCTGGAGGAGACAGAAGCCCTGGCCGACTGGATCTGCGCCCAGATGCCGGCCCTGTAAGGAGAACGTGAAATTATGAAACTGATCCGCACTGTTGACGCGGCAGGCCAGGTGCTCTGCCACGATATTACTCAAATCATCCCCGGCGAGTTCAAGGGAGCCCGCTTCCGCAAGGGCCACATCGTCCAGCCCGAGGACATTCCGGTGCTGCTGAGCATCGGCAAGGAGAACCTGTATGTCTGGGAGAAGACCCCCGGCATCCTCCACGAGGACGAGGCCGCGGCCCTGCTGTACAAGGCGGCCGCCGGCAAGAACATCCACGGCACCGAGCCCAAAGAGGGCAAGATCGAGCTGATTGCCGACTGTGACGGCCTGCTGAAGATCCGCCGCGAGGCTCTGCTGGCGGTAAACCGCACCCCCCAGATGATGATTGCCACCATCCACGGGGACCTGCCGGTGAAAAAGGGCCAGAAGCTGGCCGGCACCCGGATTATCCCCCTGGTGATCGAGCAGGAAAAGATGGACGCCATGCAGCAGGCTGCCGGCGACGAGCCCATTCTGAACGTGCTGCCCTTCCAGGCCAAAAAGTTCGGCGTGATTACCACCGGCAGCGAGGTCTTCAAGGGCCGCATCGAGGACAAGTTCACCCCCATTCTGGTGGGCAAGCTGGCGGAATACGGCTGCGAGATGCTGTTCCACAAGGTCTGCGACGACGACCCCGCTGGCATCACCGCCGCCATCCTGGAGGCCAAAGAGGCCGGCTGTGAGCTGATCTTCACCACCGGCGGCATGAGCGTGGACCCCGACGACCGGACCCCCCTGGCCATCAAGAACACCGGCGCCAACATCATCACCTACGGTGCGCCGGTGCTGCCGGGCGCCATGTTCCTGGTGAGCTATCTGGACGGCGTGCCGGTGTGCGGCCTGCCCGGCTGCGTCATGTACGCCAAGCGGACCATCTTCGATCTGCTGCTGCCCCGTCTGCTGGCGGATGATCCCATCACCGCCGAGGACATCGCCCGTCTGGGCGAGGGCGGCCTGTGCCTGGGCTGCGCCAACTGCACCTGGCCCAACTGCGGCTTCGGCCACTGCTGAGCCGGTTTTCCACAAAAGAGACCACGGACGTTGAAACGTTCCGAGATAGAGAAAGAGTATTCATTCATGAGCGAAAACAACCTGACCCATTTTGATGCCGCCGGCAACGCCGTGATGGTGGACGTGAGCGAAAAGCCGGTCACCGCCCGGGAGGCCACCGCCCACGGCATCATCACTATGAACGCCGAGGCCTTCGCCGCCGTCCAGAACGGCACGGTGAAAAAAGGCGACGTGCTGGGTGTGGCCCGCATTGCGGGCATCATGGCCACCAAGCGCACCAGCGAACTGATCCCCCTGTGCCATCCCCTGCCCCTGACCAAGGTGTCCATCGAGTTCAATCTCCTGCCCGAGCGGCAGGCGGTGGAGGCCCTGTGCACCGTCAAAACCAGCGGCGTCACCGGCGTGGAGATGGAAGCCCTCACCGGCGTTTCCACCGCCCTGCTCACCATCTACGACATGTGCAAGGCTGTGGACAAGGGGATGGAGCTGGGCGAAATCCATCTGGAGAAAAAGAGCGGCGGCAAGAGCGGCCTGTACATCCGGGCGGAGGGCGGCTATGTTTGATGCAACACAGCGGGACATCCACTACCTGCGCCTCTCGGTCACCGACCTGTGCAACCTGCGGTGCCGCTACTGCATGCCGGACGGGGTGGAGAAGCTGGAGCGGGAAGACATCCTGACCTATGAGGAGTTCCTGCGCCTGGCGGCCCTGTTTGCCGCCTGCGGGGTGGACACCGTCCGGGTCACCGGCGGCGAGCCTCTGGTCCGCAAAGGGGTGGACCAGCTGGTGGCCGGCCTCAAGGCCATCCCCGGCATCCGCAAGGTGACCATGACCACCAACGGCATCCTGTTGGCCCAGCAGCTGCCGGCCCTTTTGGAGGCCGGGCTGGACAGCGTGAACATCAGCCTGGACACCCTGTCCCCTCAGGTGTTTGCCCGCATCACCGCCCGGGACGAGTTTGCCGCCGTCCAGAAGGGCCTCCAGGCCGCCCTGGAAAGCCCCCTGCCGGTCAAGCTGAACTGCGTGCCCCAGGTGGGGGTCAACGAGGGCGAGCTGGAAGACCTGGCCGCCCTGGCCATCGACCGGCCCCTGCAGGTGCGGTTCATCGAGATGATGCCCATCGGCTTTGGGGCGGCCATGCCCTGCATCTCGGGGCCCGAGCTTCTGGCCCGGTTTGAGCGCCGCTGGCCCGGCCTGGCTCCCCTGCCTGAGGCCGAGAGCCACGCGCTGGGAGACGGTCCCGCCGTCTACTACACCGCCCCCGGCTGGAAGGGCAGCATCGGCCTAATTGCCGCCGTCCACGGCAAATTCTGCGGCCAGTGCAACCGGGTTCGTCTGACCAGCCAGGGCTTTCTGCGGCCCTGCCTCGCCAGCGAGGCAGGATGCGACCTGCGGGCCCTGCTGCGCAGCGGCGACGACGACGCGGCCCTGCTGCAGGCCATCCGGAACACCATCTGGAACAAACCCCTGGAACATCACTTTGACAGCAAAGCCATCCCCGCCACCCGCGGGATGTATCGAATTGGAGGATAAAGGATCATGGGAAAGTTACTGGCTATCTGCACCAGCCCCCAGCGGGGCACCGTCAAGACCGAAGTGCCCAGCGCCACCCTCACCCCTGAATGGGGCATCGTGGGGGACGCCCACGGCGGCAACTGGCACCGCCAGGTCAGCCTGCTGAGCGCCGAGAAAATCGAGGCCTTCCGCCAGAAGATCTGGGTGGACTACGGCGCTTTCGGCGAGAACCTGGTCATCGAGGGCTTTGATTTCCGCAGCCTGCCGGTCACCAGCCGGTTCGCCATCGGCGACGTGGTGCTGGAAATGACCCAGATCGGCAAGGAGTGCCACAACGACTGCGTCATCAAGCAGAAGACCGGCGAGTGCATCATGCCCCGGGAGGGCGTGTTTGCCCGGGTACTGCAGGGCGGCGAGATCCATGTGGGGGACGAGGTGACCATGCTGCCCGCCCTGGACAATCCGCCCCTGCGGGCCGCCGTCATCACCCTGTCGGACAAGGGCAGCCGCGGCGAGCGGGAGGACAAGAGCGGTCCCCTGATTGTGGAGATGCTCACCGCCGCCGGCTATGTGGTGGAGGAGACCATGATCCTGCCCGACGAGATGAAGCCCCTGAAGGCCCAGCTGATCCGTCTGGCCGACGGCCGCCAGGTCAACCTGATCCTGACCACCGGCGGCACCGGCTTCTCTCCCCGGGATATCACCCCCGAGGCCACCTGCGCCGTGGCCGACCGCAACGCCCCCGGCATCGCTGAGGCCATGCGGTACCACAGCCTGTCCATCACCCCCCGCGGCATGCTGAGCCGCGGCGCCAGCGTCCTGCGGGGCAAGACCCTCATCGTCAACCTGCCTGGCAGCCCCAAGGCGGTGAAGGAAAACCTGGAGTACATCCTGCCCAGTCTGGAGCACGGCGTGCGGATTGCCGCCGGCCTGGACGGCGAGTGCGCCCGCAAATAAGGTTTCCCGTCCTGTGCTTTTCCGGCCAGAGCGCGAACATAGAGGGAATGCAACCCATCACACCTTTAAAGGAGAAAATGTATGAAAAACAATCGGATCTCCCGCCGCAGTTTCCTGTATGCCGCCGGTCTGGCCGGCGCTTCCGCTGTGCTGACCGCCTGCGGAAGTTCTTCTTCCAGCAGCGCCGCCTCTTCTGCCTCTTCTGCCGCTTCTGCGGCCTCCTCGGCCGCACCGGCTTCTTCGGCTGCCGCAGCCGAGCCGGTGGAGCTGATCGTCTTTGCCGCCGCCTCCCTCACCGAGACCCTCACCGCCATCGGCGAGGCCTATTCGGTGGAGAACCCCGGCGTGACCTTCAGCTTCAACTTTGATTCCTCCGGCACCCTCAAGACCCAGATCCAGGAGGGCGCCGACTGCGACCTGTTCATCTCCGCCGGCCAGAAGCAGATGGACCAGCTGGACAGCGCCGCTTCCGCCGAGGTGAACACCGAGGGCCTGGACTGCGTGGACAGCGACAGCCGTGTGGACCTGCTGGAAAACAAGGTGGTTCTCTGCGTGCCGGAGGGCAGCGACAAGGGCATCGACAGCTTTGACGCCCTGGCCGAGCACCTGGAAGCCCAGGATATCCTGTTCTGCATGGGCAACAGCGACGTGCCCGTGGGCCAGTACACCCAGAAGATTCTGGCCTACTACGGCCTGGACGAGGAGGCTCTGGCCGCTGCCGGCGTCATTACCTACGGCTCCAACGTCAAGGAGGTCACCACTCAGGTCATCGAGGCCAGTGTGGACGCCGGCGTGGTGTACTGCACCGACGCCTACAGCGCCGGCATCACCCCGGCGGACGAGGCCACCAAGGAGATGTGCGGCCAGATCATCTATCCCGCCGCCGTGATGAAGGCCGCTCCCCATGCCGATGCAGCCCAGGCCTTCCTGGACTATCTGCGGACCGAGGACGCCGGCGCCGTCTTTGAGAGCGTAGGCTTCACCGCACTGTAAGCCCAACGCCACAGAACATTCTGTCATCCCGCCCTCTCTGTCTCCGTTCGGGGGAGAGGGCGGCTTTGTTTAAAGGGATCAACTATGGACTGGTATCCTCTCTGGAACAGCCTGCGCATTGCCCTCATCAGCTGCGCGGCGGTGTTCTTTCTGGGCATTTTTGCCGCCTATTACATAGCCAAACTCCCCCGCACCCTCAAGGGTGTGCTGGATGTGGTGCTGACCCTGCCCATGGTGCTGCCGCCCACCGTGGTGGGCTATTTCCTGCTGCTTTTGCTGGGGGCCAAGCGGCCGCTGGGCATCTTTTTTGCGGAGCACTTTGGCATCAAGCTGGTGATGAACTGGTACAGCGCCATCTTCGCCTCCATTGTGGTGGCCTTTCCCCTGATGTACCGCACCGCCCGGGGCGCGTTTGAGAGCTTTGACGAGACCCTGGCCTGGTCGGCCCAGACCCTGGGCCTGTCCAACACCTGGATTTTCTGGCGGGTGCGGATGCCCTATTGCCGCCAGGGAATTCTGGCCGGCACCGTGCTGGCCTTTGCCCGGGCTTTGGGAGAATACGGCGCCACCAGCATGATCGCCGGCTACACCCCCGGCAAGACTGCCACCATCGCCACCACGGTGTACCAGCTCTGGCGCACCAACGATGAGGCAGGCGCCATGCAGTGGGTCCTGGTGGACATCGCCATCTCGGCGGTGGTGCTGCTGGCGGTGAACCTGCTGGAACGCAAACAGAAAGCAGGTGTCCGCGCATGAGCCTGGAAGTCAACATTGAAAAAGCCTTTGACGGCTTCACCCTCCGGTCCCGGTTCACCGCCGGAAACACCGCCACGGCGATTCTGGGGGCCTCGGGCTGCGGCAAAAGCATGACCCTCCGCTGCATCGCCGGCATCGTCAAGCCCGACCGGGGCCGCATTGTGCTGGACGGCCGGGTGCTGTTTGACAGCGAAAAAGGCATCGACCTGCCGCCCCAGCAGCGGGGTGTGGGGCTGTTGTTCCAGAACTATGCCCTGTTCCCCAACATGACGGTGGAACAGAACATCCTCTGCGGCCTGCAGGCCGAAAAAGACCCCGCCGCCCGCCGGACCCGATGCCATGATATGCTGCGGGCCATGCGCCTGGAAGAGGTGGCCCGGCACCGTCCGTCCCAGCTGTCCGGCGGCCAGCAGCAGCGCACCGCCCTGGCCCGCATCCTGGTGGGCCGCCCCCGCATCCTGATGCTGGACGAGCCTTTCAGCGCCCTGGACAGCTACCTGCGGGAAGAGGTGGAGAGCGAAGTGGGCAGCCTGCTGTCCTCTTTCGCAGGCACCACCCTGCTGGTCACCCACAACCGGGATGAGGCCTACCGCCTGTGCCGGGAGATGATCGTCATGGACGACGGCCAGGTGCTGCGGGCCGGCCCCACCAAGGAGGTCTTTGCCGACCCGCAGAGTGTCACCGCCGCCCGGCTCACCGGCTGCAAGAACATTCTGCCCTGCACCCCAGTGGACGGCCACACCGTCCGCCTGACCGGCTGGGACGTCGATCTGCGCCTGGCCCAGCCGGTGCCCCCCGACTGCAACGCCGTCGGCGTGCGGGCCCACAACTTTACCCCCTGCCCGCCGGACGCCTGCAACGCCCTGCCGGTGAAGGTCACCTCCACCAGCGAAAATCCCTTCGACTGGAATCTCATCTGCACCGCCCCCGACGGCGAAACCCGTCTGTGGTGGAAGATCTCCAAAACCACCCTCACCGACGGCCAGCCCCTGGCCCCCGCCTGTCTGTCCGCCGCACCGGAGGACATCATGCCTCTGCGGGGATAAGGCATCCGCGGGGCACAGATGCAGGCCAAGCGGTCTGTCGTTATACAACAACCAGGGCGTCCCGCCGGGGACGCCCTGGTTTTGTTTTTCCGCTGTCCTGGCCGCATTTTAAGATTTCCTAAGAAAAATTTCATGGAAATCACAAGATCTCTCCATTATACTTAGATTAAGGCTGAGATGATCCAGAGAGGAAGCGATACCATGGCAGAACAGACCATTTTGATTGCCGAGGACGACGCCGACATCCGGGACGGCGTGCGGATTTTGCTGGCCGGCGAGGGCTACCGCATCCTGGAGGCCGAAAACGGCCCCAAGGCCCTGAAACTATTCTCCTCGGAAGTGGACCTGGTGATCCTGGACGTGATGATGCCGGGCATGTCGGGGCTGCGGGTCTGTGAGGAGCTGCGGAAAATTTCCACCGTTCCCATCCTGTTTCTGACCGCCAAGTCCCAGGAATCGGACAAACTGCTGGGCCTGACGGCGGGCGGGGACGACTATCTGGCCAAACCATTTTCCTTTGCCGAGCTGAGCGCCCGGGTCAAGGCGCTGCTGCGCCGCTATTGCGTCTATCAGGGCAAAGCCAAGCCCGGCGCGGCCCCTGCGGCCAAGCGGCTGTGCGCCCACGGGGTCCAGCTGGAGCTGGACTGCAACCGGGTCTGGGTGGACGGCCGGGAGGTCAACCTCACCGAGACCGAATACAAAATCCTGCGGCTTCTGATGCAGAACCCCCAGCGGATTTTCCCGGTCCAGACCCTCTACGAGCTGGTGTGGAACGAGCCCTATTACTATGTGTCCAACGGCACCGTCATGGTCCACATCCGCAACCTGCGGACCAAGATCGAGGAGGACCCCCAGTCTCCCCGCCGCATCTGTACCGTCTGGGGCAAGGGCTATCATTTCGCCAACGGCGGAGAGGACGACCATGAATAAGCGGGACGGAATTACAGCCCAGTTCATCCGGCTGCTGGTGTTCGCCGGGCTGGGCTCTCTGCTGCTGTTTGCCACCAGCCGGCTGGCCTTCCGGTTTGCTCTGACCGCCTATGTGGACCAGACCAATTTCATCCAGCGGGAGACCGCCCGCCAGCTGGAGGAGTTTCAGACCTTTGTCACCGAGGAAAATCTGTCCAGCAAGGACGTCCGGCCCATCACCGACTGGGTCCAGAAGCACAACCTGACCCTGCTGGAGCTGTACCGGGACCACGTCCTGGTCTACAGCTCCTTTGCCCCGGGGCGGGAAATCAAGGGCGAACAGGACCAGCGGGTCCCCTTCTACGACTGGCAGCCCTATGCCACCATCCATTTTGCCGACGGGGACTTTGAGGCCCTGCTCTACTGCAACACCATCCGCACCTATGAGCTGCTGGGGACCACCGTCCTCCTGATCTTCTGTCTGGGGCTGTTCCTGGCCGTCTTTTTGCTGGGCTGCCGCCGGATTGTGCGGTACATATGCCTCTTGAGCGACGAAATCCAGGCCATGGAGGGCGGGGATCTGGATCACAGCATCACGGTCCAGGGCAGCGACGAGCTCACCACCCTGGCCTCCTGTCTGGACTCCATGCGCCTGACCCTCCGCCGCCAGCATCAGCAGGAGGCCGAGACTTCCGCCAAGGTCAAAAACCTCATCACCCAGATGTCCCACGACCTGCGCACCCCTCTGACCACCCTGCTGCTCTACACCGAAATCGTCCGGTGTCACAAATACCAGGACGAGCAGCAGCTGCAGGATTATCTGGCCAAAATCGACCGCAAGGCCCGCCAGATCAAACACCTGTCGGACAACCTATTCGAGTACGCTCTGGTCACCCGGGACAGCCCGGTGATGCTGGACCAGCCCGCCAGCCTGTCCCAGATTTTCGAGGGGCCTCTGGCCGAAATGGTGGACCAGCTGCAGCAGCACGGCTTCATCTGTACTTTGGATCTGGGCAGCGAGGATTTGTCCCTGACCGTCTACGAACCCTACATCCGGCGGATTCTGGACAACATCACCTCCAACATCCTTAAATACGCCGACCCGGCCTATCCGGTGTCGGTCACCTTTGTGCGGGAAGAGGACGACGCCGGGCTGGCGTTCGCCAACGTCACCCTGTCCGACACCGATTCGGTGGAAAGCACCAAGGTAGGCCTTGTCAGCATCCAGACCATGATGGAGAAAATGCACGCCGACAGCCGCGCCGAAAGCGACGGCCGCCGGTTCTGCATCACCCTCCTGTTCCCTGTCAATTCCTGAATCCAGCGCCCCAAAGCGGCGCAGCAGATGGGAGAAACCCGCCTGCTGCGCCGCTTTTTGTGTCCCGGGTTCATAAAAACTTCACCCTCCTTAAGGCGTCTTAAGGTTTTTTTACGGCGATTCCTAAGATTCGTCCTGTATACTTCAAACTGTCCAGAGGAGCCTGGCTGCCGGACCATTCCGACCGGCGTCGGATACAGGACCCACGGGCCCGGGCCCGGCACGCCGCTGGCAAACCCAAAAGGAGGGGCATCACATATCATGTTCAGGAAAAAACAACCGGAGGACTCCACCGCGCCGCGCCCGGCTGCTCCGGGCGGAAAGGGCCTTAAGTCCTTTTTCAAGCGCCACTGGAAACCCACCGCCGCTGTGGTCTGTGTGGCCGCCGCAGGCGCTGCGATCCTCATCCCCAAGGTGATGGCGCAGCCGGCCTCCGCCGGTGTGGAGTACATCGAGGTGGAGCCGGAGCTTCGGAGCATTGTCAACGTATTCAGCGAGTCCGGCACCATCGAGGCCGCCGAAACCTACGAGGTCCGGTCCCTGGTCCGGGGCGACGTGCTGACATCCGACTTTGAAGAGGGCGACATGGTGGAGAAGGGCACCATCCTCTACACCATCGACAGCGCCGACAACGCCCTGTCCATCCCCAATGCCGCAGTGGTCCGGGGCGGCTACGTCCTGGTGACCGAGGACTCCCCCAGCGCAGCCAACGCAGCGGACGGCATGACCGCCCCCGACGGCTATGTCTACGTCAAGGTGGAGACCGGCGTCAGCGATGACAACTACATCGCCATCACCAGCGGCCTCCAGGAAGGCGACACGGTGGCCTATGACGCCACCGCCGCCACCATCTCCTCCACCGGCAGCGACGGCATGATGATGCCCGGCGGCATGGGCGGCATGCCCAGTGGAGGCGGTATGCCCAGCGGCGGCGCACCGGGAGGTGGGATGCGATGAGCGCACTGATTGAGTTTGATTCGGTCTGCAAGTACTACCAGATGGGCGATACCCTGGTGAAGGCCGCCGATCATATCTCGATGCAGATCAACAAGGGAGAGTTTGTGGCCATCGTGGGCCAGTCCGGCTCGGGCAAATCCACCTGCATGAACATCATCGGCTGTCTGGACGTCCCCACCGAGGGCACCTATAAGCTGAACGGCCGGGATGTGGGCAGCATGGGCACCAACGAGCTGGCCGAAATCCGCAACGAAATGCTGGGCTTTATCTTCCAGCAATACAACCTTCTGCCCAAGCTGGATCTGATGGAGAACGTGGAAGTTCCCCTGATCTACGCCGGCGTTTCCACCTCGGAGCGGCACCGCCGGGCCAAAGCCGCCCTGGAACAGGTGGGGCTGGGCAAAAAGCTCCACAACAAGCCCAGCCAGCTGTCCGGCGGCCAGCAGCAGCGCGCCTCCATCGCCCGGGCCCTGGCCGGCGACCCGGCGGTGATTCTGGCCGACGAGCCCACCGGCGCGCTGGACAGCCACACCGGCCGGGAAGTGCTGGGGATGCTGCAGGAACTGCACCGCCAGGGCAACACGGTGGTCCTGATCACCCACGACAACTCCATCGCGGTGCAGGCTGAACGGATCATCCGGCTGGAGGACGGCCGCATCGTCTACGACGGCGACGCCCATTCCCCCGACGCGGTGGTCCATCCCAATTACGCGCTGGAACAGGAGGGCACCCCATGATCTATGAGACCTTCCGCCAGGCGCTGAAAAACATCTGGAGCAACAAGTTCCGCACCCTGCTGACCATGCTGGGCATCATCATCGGCATTCTGGCCGTGATCGTCATTGTGGGTCTAGGCAATGGCATGACCGCCAGCATGAAAGACAGCTTCTCCTCCATGGGCACCAACACCCTGACCGTCAACATCATGGGCTACGGCTCCCGCATGGTGTCCATCGAGGACGTTTACAACATTGTGGAGGAAAATCCCGACCTGTTCGAGGACATTTCCCCGGTGGTCAGCCTGGACGGCTCGGTCAAGATCGACACCGACACCTACGGTGAAACCAGCGTCAGCGGCGTCAGTGAGACCTATCTGGGCATCTCCAACTACACCATCGCCGAAGGGCGCGGCATCCAGTATGTGGACCTGGTGGACAACAAAAAGGTCTGCGTCATCGGCGACTACCTCAACCGGGTGGCCTACGGCGGCAACGGCATCGGCCAGACCCTCAAGGTGGGCCCCGAGAAGTTCACCATCGTGGGCGTCCTGGAGGCCCAGGTCTCAGACCCCACCTCCCAGGAGGGCAGCGACGACGACTGCGTCTTTATCCCCTATACCACCGCCCTGCGGATCATCAAGAGCACCTCGGCCAACTCCTATATAGTCACCCTGGTGGATGAGAACCAGGCCGCAGAGGGCGTGGCGGTGTTTGAAGCCGCCCTGACCAAGCTGCTCAACTCGGACGAAGGCTTCTTTGTCACCAGCATGAGCGAAATGCTGGACACCATGACCTCGATGGTCAACATGGTCATCACCATTCTGACCGCCATTGCAGCCATCTCGCTGCTGGTGGGCGGCATCGGCATCATGAACATCATGATGGTCTCGGTCACCGAGCGGACCCGCGAAATCGGCATCCGCAAGGCCCTGGGCGCCAAGGAGCGCTCGGTGCTGGCGCTGTTCGTCATCGAAGCAGCCACCACCTCGGCGCTGGGCGGCCTCATCGGCATTGTCCTGGGGTATCTGGTCTCGGCGGCAGCCAACCAGGTGCTGCCCATGATCCTGACCAACATGGAACTGACCGCCAGCCCATCGCCCAGCTCGGTGGTCATCGCCTTTGGCGTTTCGGTGGGCATCGGCATCCTGTTTGGCTATCTGCCCGCCAAGCGCGCAGCGCGGCTTAATCCCATCGAAGCTCTGCGCTATGACTGAGAACAGGGAGGAAATACAGAAGATGAGAAAACGACTTTGCTCGCTGCTGCTGGCGGTCTGCCTCGCATGTACCATGCTGGTGATCCCCGCCTCGGCCAGCGGCTACAACACGGCGGTTCAGACCGCCCTGATCCTGGGCGGCCTGACCTCCGACCAGGCCGCCAACCCCGAAACCTCTTTAACCCGCGGTCAGCTGGCGCAGCTGCTGGTGGCCTTCTCTCCCTACCGGGAGAGTGTCACGTCCCAGGGTACGACAGGCACCCTGTTCTCGGACGTGAATGGCAGCGACGCGCTGGCTCCCTATATCCGCATCGCAGTCCAGCAGGGATGGATGAGCGGCTACACTGACAGCAGCTTCCGCCCCGACAACACTGTCACCCTGGAGGAGGCCTGCGCCGCTGTCCTCAACCTGCTGGGCTATGATGTGACTACCCTGAGCGGAACCTTCCCCACCGCCCAGTTGAATAAAGCCAATGAGCTGGGCCTGCGGGACGACCTGCCCTGCACCCAGGGCGAGATCCTCACGGTGGAACAGGGCGCCCAGCTTCTTTACAACGCCCTCACCGTCCAGAACGCCGACGGCCAGCTCTACGCCGACACCCTGGGCATCACCATCACCGACGGCCGGGCGGATGTCTCGTCCATCCTGATGGGCAATCTGAAGGGCCCCTTTGTGGCCGCTGAGGGCACCCAGCTGCCCTTCACCCCCACCGCCATCTACCGCAACGAGGAGGTCTCCGCCTCCGCCCAGCTGAACCAGTACGACGTCTACTACTACAACGAGAACACCCAGACCGTCTGGATCTACACCAAGAAGGCCGCCGGCCGGATCACCGCCGTAGGCCCCTCGGCCAGCGCCCCCACCACCGTGACGGTGGCCGGCACCGAGTACACCATCGGCACCTCGTCGGCCGCCTCGGTTCTCTCCTCCCTCAATGGCGGCGGCGTGGGCCAGGTGGTCACCCTGCTGCTGGGCATGGACGACGAAGTGGTCCGGGTTCTGACCGGCGAGCAGGCCGACCAGGTCTTCTACGGCGTGGTCCAGACCTCCTCCCGGAGCCTGGTCGAGAACAATGGAGCCGACGTGCTCCAGAGCGTCACCGTCGCCTGCAGCGACGGCGTCACCCGCACCGTCAACGTGGATAAAGACCTCAACTTTCCCGCCGGCTGGCTGGTCCAGATCACGGTGGATGAAAACGGAGAGAGCGTCGAAAGCATCGACGAGAAATCCACCAGCGGCACCTTCAACGACACAGCCACGGCTCTGGGCGGCATGACCCTGGCCGACAACGTGGAAATTCTGGATACGACGGCGGAGGGTGTAGCTGGGACGATTCGTCCCAGCCGACTAGCGGGGGTCACGCTGAAGGGTGACGACGTCCGCTACTACACCACCAACGAACAGGGCGAGATCGACCGCCTGATTCTGGACGACGTCACCGGCGACCTGTGGACCTACGGCGTCCTGGACGACGTGCGCAACCTGGTGAACATTGTGGACGACAGCTCCGACACCACAACCACCACCGACAGTCTCAGCAGCCTGGCCGACAACGTCCTGCCCAGCACCAGCGAGATCCTCTACAGCATCATCGACGGCAGCATCGTCAGCACCCTGTGGGAGAGCCTCACCAGCAGCCCCAGCAGCAGCATCAGCTACCTGCTGAATGTGGCTTCGGACAACACCAGCGGCGTTCTCAGCAGCGTTCTGGGCTACCTGGGCAAGGGCGCCAACTACGTCTGCTACATTGACGGCGAAAACACCACCCTGCAGACCTCGGTGAAATATCCGGTGATTGCCGGCGGCATCGCCGTGGGCAAGAGCGCCAGCGGCACCGTCAAATCCATGGTCCAGCTGATGCCGGTGATGGTGGATCAATTGGGCGCGGCCTCGGTCAAGAGCGGCGATACCCGCTATAAGACCGCTGACGATATGCAGGTCTACCTCTGGTACAAAGGTCAGTACTTCCCCACCACCCTGTCCCAAATCAACACCGAGGACTACTATCTGATCGGCTGGTACGACAACTTTGGCTGCACTGCCGGCAACAAGATCCGCGTTCTGGTGGCAGTCCAGAAGGACTGACACCTCCTCTGCACAAAACTCAAGGAAAAGTCCAGGTTATATCAATCCTGGCTCAAACACAACGTGGTATCCTGTGAGTGAACAATCCGGGAACGAGGCGGCGTAAAAACCTGCATACCGGAAAGGTGGTGATGCGGCCGCACAAGCGTTCCGCCCTTACAATCCGTCCCACACATCCACACACGCACTGAAAACGAACCCCTTAACGGGGAGAAAGGTGAGAAAACGTATGAAAACCATGATGAAAACCCTTGCTATGCTCAGCCTGTCTGCCTGCATCCTGGTGGGCGGCGCCGTCTCCAGCTTTGCCGCCGGCACCAGCCACTACACCGCCAACATCCTGTCCCACCAGACCAACTCCTGCGAGGGCACCCAGTGGGCCGAGATGGTGGTCCGCTTCAGCAGCCCCTATGGCGCCACCCAGACCTACACCATCTGCGGCGAGTGCGGCGACGTCAACGGCGTCAGCACTCTGTCCAAGGTCAGCAACGCCACCGCCAACTTCAGCGGCCTGAAGATCTACCAGGGCACTCTGGACAACGGTGAGCGGATTATGACCGTCTCCTGCCTGAGCTCCGGATACACCGCCCTGACCAATGTCTCCGCCAACGTGATGATGCCCAGCTCCAGCATCGAGGGCTACGACCTGTATCTGGTCAACGCCGATGGTTCCGAGACCAAACTGGACGTCTCCACCAGCAGTGCCTGGAGCGGAGATGACTGGGCTCACTTCGACGTCTATATGGACAACGGCACTGCCCTGATCCGCATGGTTCCCCAGGCTTAACCTTTTTCTTTAACACACTTCCCTGTCAGGAAACAGCATTGTGAAACAGTCGGTTTAAACCGGATCTCTCCGGTTTACGGGCCGCCGCGCCAAGGGCAACGGGCGCGGCGGCCCGGTTTTTTGTGCCCGCATTTTCCGACAAAAAGGCGGGCTGCCTCTCCTTAAGAAAGGCAGCCCGCCAGAGCAATTGATTTTGATTGATTTCCCTCAGCGGGGGCCGCCCACCCAGAACAGGGCGACGGTGCCGGGGCCGCTGTGGGCGCCGATGACCGGGCCGATATCGCCCTGATGCAGGTCGGTGACGCCCAGAGCCTGGAGCTTGTCCATCACGTACCGGCAGTCCTCCGGGCAGTCGCCGTGGCTGATAAAGACGGTGCCGCCGGAAATGTCATCGGCGGTGGCCTGGAAGTGCTTGACCAGAGCGTCCAGGCTGGCGCGGCGGCCGCGGACCTTTTCCATGGCGATCAGGTGGCCCTCATCGTCCACATGCAGCACCGGCTTGATGCCCAGCAGGGTGCCGGCCACGGCGGCAGCGCCGGACAGGCGGCCGCCCCGCTTGAGGAACATCAGGTCATCCACCGTGAACCAGGCACAGACTCTGGGGGCCAGCGCCCGGGCATAGTCCACCGCCTCGTCCAGGCTGGCACCTTCCAGCCGCCGGCGGCCCACCAGGTAGACAAACAGGCCCTCGCCCATGCTGGCCTGGAGGGAGTCTATGCTGACGATCCGGCGGCCCGGGAACCGCTCCTGCAGCATCTCCGAGGCCACGCAGCTGGCCTGATAGGTGCCGGACAGGCCGCTGGAAAAGGACAGATACAAAATGTCCAGCCCCTGTTCCAGCACCGGGGTAAAGGCTTCTTCATATTCGGCCAGGGAGACCTGGCTGGTGGTGCAGGTGCTGCCTGCCCGCAGTTTGTCATAGAAGGCGCGGGAGCTGATCTCCCGTCCGTCGGGGTAATTCCGGTAATCCTGCCCATCCAGATGGAAGGTCATGGGCAGCACCTGCAACCCCGCCTGCTCAATCAGGGCCGGGGTCAGGTCGCCGGTGGAATCGGTGAAAATCACATAGGTCTGCATACGTTTTACACTCCTTTCACGAGGTTTCGCAGCAATTTTTGTTCGCTCGTCCATTCCCGAGAGTGAGTGTAGCACGGTTTTTTCACTGCGTCAAGCAAAATCAGGTCGCATTTCCGCCTCTCTTTTGAACCGAAACCCGGTCCCCTGCCCGCCGGATCACCCCACCAAAAAGCCGCCGCCCCACCGGGCAGCGGCTTCTTTTGCGGGAATTTACATAGCCCACACCTGGGGATTGGTGGTGGACACCGCCACCGCTCCGGCCGACAGTGCGGTGATGACGTCCTCCTTATCCTGTATCAGGCCGCCGGCAATCACCGGCCGCCGGATACTCTGGGCCACCCGATGGATGGCCTTGGGCATCAGTCCGGGCAGCACCTCCACCACGTCGGCCGCCCCCGGGCTGAACTGTTCCATGCTGCTCATGGCCTTGGAATCCAGCAGGAAAAACCGCTGGATGGCCACCAGGCCCAGCTCTCTGGCCCGCCGGGTCAGCTGGGCCTTGGTGGAGATCACCCCGTCCGCCGCGGTGGTCCGGGCGATGAAGTCCGCCGCCACCTCCTTGGGGGCCAGGCCCTCCACCATATCCAGGTGCACAAACACCTGCTTGCCGCTCTGATGCACCCGCTGGGTCAGCTCTCCCACGCTGAGAATGGTCCCATACAGCAGGAAGATCACCCCCACGTCGCTTTGGAGCGCCTGCTCCAGTTCCTCGTCGTTCTTCACCGATGCGATGATGGGCTGGCTGCTCAGAATTCCCAGCAATTCCTCGGTTTTCAAATCCTCCGCCTCCCTTGCTTGCTCCAAACGAAAAAGCCCGGCGCAAACCTTTCCCCGGCTCACCTCGGGCTCTTTCTTCCGCTCTTCAGAGCGCTGGCTGTCGGGGCCTCAGGGGTTTTGCCGCCGCCCCCGGGCCCCGGATTATTTTTTGTTTTTCCTGGCGGTTCTCACCCTTTGGACGCCGGCGCATCGCCGTCCCGCTCCTGGATCGCCTTCTGCAGCACCTGGCCCAGCAGGTGGAAGTCGATGGGCTTGGAGACGTGGCCGTTCATGCCGGCCTTGGTGGTGCGGTCAATGTCCTCCGCAAAGGCGTTGGCCGTCACTGCAATGATGGGCACCCACTGGGCATCGGGCCGGTTCATGGACCGGATGATCCGGGCGGCCTCGCAGCCGTCCATCTCCGGCATCTGCATATCCATCAGGATGGCGCCGATGGAGTAGGGCGCCGCCGCCGAGAAGAGACGGACCGCCTCTGCGCCATTGGAGGCGGACAGGACCTCAGCCCCGCACATGGTCAGGATCTCGGTGGCAATCTCCATATTCAGCTCGTTGTCCTCCGCCAGCAGAACTTTCCAGCCCGACCAGTCAAAGGGCTGCTCTCTCTGGGGCCGGACCGCAGCCGCCGGGCCGCCGGGCTGGGTCTTGACCGCCTCCAGCGGGAGGGTGACGGTGAATTTGCTGCCCTGGCCCAGGGCGCTCTCCACCGAGATTTCGCCGCTCATCTGCTGGACCAGGCTCTTGACGATGGGCATGCCCAGGCCGGTGCCTACGGTGGGATGGACCGTAAACGCCGTCTCCCGGCTGTAGGGCTCAAACAGATGCTCCAAAAAGCTGGGGCTCATGCCGATGCCGGTATCCTGCACCACAAACTGATATTTGCTGTGCTGCTGGAAATCAAACTGCCGCGCTTCCAGCCGGATGCTGTCGCCGGGGTTGCTGTACTTGATGGCGTTGGACAGCAGGTTGTTGATGACCTGGGAGATCTTTTTGCTGTCGCCCACCACCCGTGTGTCGGTCAGGTCCAGGCTGTAGGTAAAGGTTTTCCCCGCCGCCTGGGCCTGGTCGTGGAAGATCTCGGCGTTGTTTTCCAGCAGTTCCTTCAGGTCAAACTCGGCCTGCTGCAGGTTGTCCTTGCCGGCCTCCATCCGGGACAATTCCAAAATGTCGTTGATGAGGGTCAGCAGCTGATTGCCCGCAAAATCAATCTTGCGGATATAATCCTGCACTTTGGCGGTGTCGCCGCTTTCCTGGCTCTTTTGGGCCAGGCCGCAGTAGCCGATGATGGCGTTCAGGGGGGTACGCATATCGTGGGACATGCTGTTGAAGAAGTTGGACTTGGCCTTGGTGCTCTTGCGGGCTGCCTCCAAAGCGTCCTGCAGCAGGATCATGTGCTGCATCTGCTGGCGGCGTTCGGCGTCCACATCCCGGAAGCAGAGGGTGACCTCATCCTTTGCAATGTTCTTGTCGTACAGGGTGCGGATATTCACCCAGCGGTAGGTATCCCCGAACCGGCGCTGATAGTCGCCGCCGTAGTCGGCGATGCCCTTGTCCACCCGGCGCTGGATTTCGGCCAGGGAAAAGCTCTGCTCAAACTCCTGATAGGTGCTGAACTTGACAAACTTGCGGATGTACTCCATCAGCTCGCTGTAGCTGCCCCGCTGAGGCAGGGTCGCTCCCTCTTCCTCCTTGAGCTTGATGGCCTCATAGCTCTCTTTTTCAAAGTTCACCCGGAAGATGGCATAGAAGGAATCCCCCAGCATATGGATGGTGTCATCCGCCTTTTTCATCCGGTAATCCTGGATGGTATCCCGGATGGTCAGCGCTCCCAGCAGGACAAACATCACCGCCGCAATGAAGGCGATGACGTAGATGAACACGTTCTCCTCGCCCAGCAGAATCAGGTTGAAGGGGATGGTCATAATGACCACCCAGCCGTTGCTCATCTGATGGAAATAGGTGCCCCGCTCGTCCCCCACATAGTCGGTAAAGGTGGCGTCGTATTTCAGCAGCGAGCCGTTTTGGATGCCTTCCAGCAGATACCGGGCATTTTCCCGGTCATGGCTCTGGTCCCGCTGCCAGGGGGTCTTGGCATAAATCAGCTCGCCGTCCCCGGTGCAGAGGTAATAGGAATATTTCTCCGGCATAGCCAGCGCCGAATTGTGGAGGGAGGGATTTTCGATGTAGACATCCATCGCCATCACATCCCCCGGCGTCTCCAGCGCCTTGGAAATGGTCATCACCAGCTTGCCGGTGATGGCATCGGTATAGACCTCGCTGCACACCACTTCGCCCCGGGCCTCGATGGCCTTGGTATACCATTCGGTGGAGCCAAAGTCGTAGTCGTCATCCCCTGACCACGGGTTGGCCTCGATGATCTCCCCGTTGATGACGGCATAGGGATACACCACGTTCTCCCCCAGAATATCGGTCATCTTGACAAAATAGCCCTGGAGCCAGCTCTGGATCTCCTGGCCGGTGCCGCCCCCGGCGTTGATCTCCTCCACATACTGGCTGGCCAGCTGGGCGATCCGCTGCAGGTTGGTGATGTTGACTTCTTCCTCCAGAGCGTAGCTCTCGGTCAGGGCCATGCCCAGATCCTGGGCGTTCTGCAGCAGTTTGATCCGCACCAGCACAATGCTCAGAACCAGCAGCAGGGCCACAAAGAACAGCACCAGAAAACTGATGATGCGATTGGAAATTTTGGGAATCTTATGGTGTTTCATCTCTGTTCACTCCTCGTCGGGTACAGGCTGCCCCGTCCGGCCGGCGCCGCCGGCGTCCACAAGCGGACGCCCGGGTGGTTCCGGTCTGTGACGACCCAATCCATATAGCCTCCCTTTTCATTATTTTTGCACAAAACCGCAGAAAAGACAAGTAAAAGCTTCAAAAACCATATCCTTTCCCCGCCCTGGGCCGGCCGTCTGATCCCTGCCGGGGCGGCCCGCACAAAGACTGCCCGGTCTTTTTGTGCAAGAGGTATAATTTTCCATTTTGACCCGGCCGGGCCATTGAATTTTTGGGTTTTGTGTGCTATTGTAAAAATACAAATGTGAATATTCCAAATGCTGGATTTGTGTGAGAGATTGAGAAGCGCAAGGCAAACCATTTTCTATGGGGTGTCCTGCGCTTTTTTGTCTTTATCCAGCCGCCAAAGACAGAAATCGAGGTTTTGCTTATGTACGATGTACTCATCATCGGCTGCGGCATTGTGGGCGCCGCCGCGGCCTTTGAGCTCTCCAAATACCAGGTCCGGGTGGGCATTCTGGAGAAGGAAAACGACGTGGCCAACGGCACCACCAAGGCCAATTCCGCCATTCTCCATGCCGGCTACGATCCCCTGCCCGGCACCCTGATGGCCCGGCTCAATGTGCGGGGTGTGGCTCTGGCCAGGGAGCTGTGCCAAAAGCTGGACGTCCCCTATCGGGCCTGCGGCTCGTTTGTGCTGGCCTTCACCCCGGAGGAGTGCGCCACCCTGGACACCCTCAAGGCCCGGGGCGACGCCAACGGCGTGCCCGGCCTGGAAATCCTCACCGGCGACCAGGCCCGCAGTATGGACCCCCAGCTGTCGGACCAGGTACAGGCCGCCCTCTACGCTCCCACCGCCGCCATCTGTTCCCCCTGGGAATACTGTCTGGCCCTGGCGGAAACCGCCATCCGCAACGGGGCCCGGCTTCATCTGGAAACCGAGGTCACCGGCATCGAGAAAACCGGCGGCGGCTGGCTGGTCCACACCAGCCAGGGGGATTTCTCCGCCCGCTATCTGGTGAATGCCGCCGGCGTCCACGCCGACGCCGTCCACGACATGGCCGCGCCCCATGCATTCACCATCCGGCCCAGCCGGGGCGAATATTATCTGCTGGACAAGGCCGAGGGCAGCCGGGTTTCCCACACCATCTTCCAGTGCCCTAACCGGAACGGCAAGGGCGTTCTGGTGAGCCCCACCGTCCACGGCAACCTGATTGTGGGCCCCAACGCCGCCCCGGCGGAGGGCGACGACACCGCCACCACCGCCGCCGGGCTGGACTTTGTCCGCACCACCGCCCTGAAATCGGTGCCGTCCATTGCCTTTGGGCAGTGCATCCGCAATTTTGCAGGGGTCCGGGCCAATACCGAAATCCACGACTTTATTTTGCAGGAAAAGGACGGCTTTGTGGACGCCGCCGGCATCTGTTCGCCGGGCCTCTCGGCGGCGCCGGCCATCGCGGAATATCTGGTCCAGCTGCTGAACGACGCCGGCCTCGCACTGGAGCCCCGGCCCGACTTTGTCTGTGAGCGGCACCGCACCCGTTTCAAGGAACTGTCCCCCGCCCAGCGGGCGGACCTGGTGGCCAAAGAACCCGCCTTTGGCCGGGTGATCTGCCGCTGCGAGACGGTGACCGAGGGCGAAATCCTGGAGGCCCTCCACGGGCCCATTCCGCCCCGCTCGGTGGACGCCGTCAAGCGGCGGGTCAACGCCGGCATGGGCCGCTGTCAGGGCGGCTTCTGCGGGCCCCGGGTGGTGGAAATCCTGGCCCGGGAACTCCATCTGAATCCGGAAGATATCCAGCAGGACAAAAAGGGCACCTGGCTGCTCTGGGGCGAGACGAAGGGAGGCAGCGCTCATGTATGATCTGATTGTCATTGGCGGCGGCCCCGCCGGGCTGGCGGCCGCCTGTTCCGCCTGGGACAAAGGCCTGCGCAGCATCCTGATTGTGGAACGGGACCAGGAGCTGGGCGGTATTCTGAACCAGTGCATTCACAGCGGCTTCGGCCTGCAGTATTTCAAAGAGGAGCTCACCGGCCCCGAGTACGCCGCCCGGTTTGTGGACCTGCTGTCCCAGACCGGAGTGGAGGTGCGTCTGGACACCATGGTGCTGGACATTACCCCCCAGCGGGAGGTCCACATGGTGGGCAAAACCACCGGCTACCGGGTGGAACAGGCCCGGGCCATCGTGCTGGCCATGGGCTGCCGGGAACGGACCCGGGGCGCCATCTCCATCCCGGGCACCCGGCCCGCCGGCGTATTCACCGCCGGGGCGGCCCAGCGCTATGTCAACGTGGAAGGCTACCTGCCAGGCAAGCGGGTGGTGATTCTGGGCAGCGGCGACATCGGCCTGATTATGGCCCGCCGGATGACCCTGGAAGGAGCCAAGGTGCTGGCCTGCGTGGAGGTGATGCCCTATTCGGGCGGCCTGAACCGGAACATTGTCCAGTGCCTGCAGGACTTTGACATTCCCCTGTACCTCTCCCACACCGTCACCGACATCCGGGGCAAAGACCGGGTGGAACAGGTGGTGGTCAGCCAGGTGGGCCCCGACCGCAAGTCCATCCCCGGCACCGAGATGATCTTTGACTGCGACACCCTGCTGCTGTCGGTGGGCCTGCTGCCCGAAAACGAGCTGACCCAGCAGGCCGGCATTGCCCTTGATCCCCGCACCCGGGGCGCGGTGGTCTATGAAAACATGGAGACCTCCATGCCGGGTGTCTTTGCCTGCGGCAACGTCTGCCATGTCCACGATCTGGTGGACTACGTCACCGCCGAGAGCCAGCGGGCCGGCGCGGCCGCGGCCGCCTACTTGATGGAGGACGCCAAACCCGAAAGCCGGGTCATCGAGATCCAGAACGGTCCCGGCGTCACCTACACCGTTCCCCAGCACATCCGGCCCCAGCGGGTGGACAAGAGCTGCGGGCTGTTCTTCCGGGTCAACCGCATCTGCAAGGATTCGGAAATCCTGGTCACCAGCGGCGATGTTCCCATCGCCCGCTTCAAGCGGGAGCATCTGGCCCCCGGCGAGATGGAACACATCACCCTGCCGCGGGCCCTGCTGGACAAGGCCGGCCCCACCCTGACGGTATCCATCCGGGAGGTAAACTGATATGAAGGAACTGATCTGCATTACCTGCCCTCAGGGCTGCCACCTGAAGGTGGACGACGAAAACGGCTACACCGTCACCGGCAACCGCTGTCCCCGTGGCGAAGCCTATGGCCGGGCTGAGTTGATCCATCCCACCCGGATGGTGACCTCCACCGTCAAATGCACCGGCGGCAGCCGGCCCCGCTGCCCCGTCAAGACCAGCGGCCCGGTGCCCAAAGACATGGTTTTTGCCGTGGTGGCCGCCCTGGATGCAGTGGAGCTGACCGCCCCGGTCCGCATCGGGCAGGTCGTTCTGGCCAACGTGTGCGGTACCGGCGTGGACATTGTGGCCACCAAGGATATCTGACCTCCATCCAGACGCAAAGAAAAGTCCAGACTGTGCCGGCATTGGTACAGTCTGGGCTTTTTATGTTCGGGGCGCACAGCGCCGCCGGGCACATCGGGATGCAGCTCCCTAAGCCGGCAGCCGCTTACATCTGCTCATAAGAGCGGATCTGGACGCAGTTTTGATTTTCGTCAAAGGTACATTCCACAATCCAGGGCATAACGTCTTTGATCCGGACGAAGTCGTCGTACCCAAACCCGGGACGGTAGTAATGGAGGATGGTGCACAGCGCCGTCCCATGGGTTCCAATCACAATGTTTTTGCCGCGGTACTGCTCCAGAACCGCTTTTAACGCGGCTATGTTCCGGTCCTGAACTTCCTGGAGGCATTCGCCGCCGGGCCGCTTATAGGAGAAGTCCGCCCACTGTTTCCGGGAGAATGCGGTGAAGTCCTCAATCCAGCTCTGGCCCACCTTTCTCTCCCGAAAGTCCTCGACGGTCCGGACCGAAAGTCCATACCGGTCCGCAAAATCCCGGACGGTATCCACCGCCCTCTTATAGGGGCTTGAAAGAACCGCGTCAATCTGCTTCCGGGCCAGAAAAGCAGTCACACGCTTCCTGTCCTCCAATCCCCTGGGGGACAGCTCCCGGAGCCTGTCGTCACGGTTATCGTAATTCGGCTCCGCATGGCGCACAAAAAATACCGTTGTCATTGCATCCTCCATGTCAAGTGATGCTTTTACTGTAGCACAGAAATCCCCCTGTGTCACGCCTTTGCGCACAGAACCTTTTCTTTTTTCATGACGGAAAAAGCGTTGTTTGCTGCATTTGGGTTGAGAAACGCTCTTTTTGTGCTACAATCAAAGCAGCCATTTATCTTTTCAAGCGAAACTGCTTCCATGATGGCGGCTTTTCGAACACACGGGCGGGAGATTCTGCATTTCCCGGGATCTTGTGTCGGACAGCCATCATGAACCCCTGGGAGGGATGGAACATGAAGATTCTGGTCTGTGACGACGACCAGAAGGCCCTCGGCCGGGTCACCGCGCTGCTGGCTGAGCCCTGCCGGAAGATTCAGGCCCAGCTGACGGCCACAGAGCATCCGGAAGAGCTGAAAGACCTTTCCGGGTTTGATCTGGCTTTCCTGGATATCGACATGAAGGGCGTGAACGGGCTGACCCTGGCGCGGCGGCTGCGGGCCGCCCGGCCGGACGCAGTCATCGTCTTTGTGACAAACTTTATCCAGTACGCCCCTGAGGGATACGAGGTACAGGCTTTCCGCTATCTGCTGAAACCCACCCTGGAGGAAAAACTCCCCGCCTGTTTTTCTCTCGCCGTGGAGGAGATCAAACGCCGGCGTCAATCCATCGTGGTGCGGTCCGATGGAAACATGGTCGAGCTGCATCTCCGGGATGTGCTCTACTTTGAGTCCAATCAGAGGATTGTCACCGCGTTTCTGTCCAGCGGTGAAAGCGAACCCTGCCGCTTCTATGCCAGCCTGACCGAATTGACCCGGCAGCTCGAAGATGCAGGTTTTTTGCGTATACAGCGCAGCTATCTGGTCAACATGGCGTATATTCAACAGTTCCAGTACGGCGCCGTGGAATTGCAAAACGGCGTGCGGCTGCCGGTCAGTGCCAAAAACTATGCCCAGCACAAACAGCAATATCTGCTGTGGAAAGGGCAGACGACCTGGAGATTTTTCTGAACCATAAGAAAGCAGCCATTCCCTTTCCCTCTGTCATCTCCCATTGAAAAAACCGCCAAACCAACCAAGCGCCCGGCTCTTTGCAGAGCCCGGCGCTTGTATTGTTTTCAGATGAGCGGCAGCTCGCCCGCAAACTGGAACCATCCATCCCCGTACTGCATGGCGCAGTCGCCTTTGTATTTCTGTACCATGGCTTTCACATTGGGCAAGCCGAAGCCATGGAGTTCGGGGTGGGGTTTGGTGGTGGAGATTTGGCCGTCCCGGATGGTCACCGGCAGGGACGTATTGCGGACCGAGAAGAAGAAGCTTTTCTCTTTCAGGGCCCGCACCTCGATGATCCGGGGCTGCGGAGCCTTCTCGCACGCCTCGACGGCGTTGTCCAGGAGATTGGACAGCAGAACCGTCAAATCCGCCGGATCAAAGGGCAGCTCCGACAGGTCATTGACCTCGAAACGAACTTCCACGCCCCTGGACTCTGCCGCACCGGCTTTGACGTTAAACAGAGCGTTCAGGACAGGATGGCGGCAGTCCACCAGAACCAGCCGCCGGGCCTGGCGCCCGGAGACTGCCTGGAGATATTCCTGCGCGGCAGCATAATCCTGCTCCTGCATGAGCTGGCCCAGGACATCCAGCTGCGCCTGAAATTCGTGGGAAGCCCTCCGCTGGGCCTGGTAAAGTTCCCGGTCCGACTTTGCACCGCCGCCCGGATGTTCTGCCGGAATCCAGTCCGAAACAATCCGCCCGTCCTCCATCTGCAATACCCGGTCGGCCGACCGGGCCAGGTCCGGGTCGTGGGTCACATACACCACCGTCTGGTGCTGTTCCGACGCCACCGCCCGCAGCATGGCGAAGACTTCCTCGCTGTTCCGGCGGTCCAGGTTGCCGGTGGGCTCATCCGCCAGCACCACCGCCGGCCGGGCGATCAGGGCCCGGGCGATGGCGGCCCGCTGCTGCTGCCCACCCGAAAGCTGGCCGGGCTGCCGGTGCAGAATCTCTTTCAGGCCCAGCCGCTCCACCAGAAAGTCCAGATACTCCCTGTCCGGCTTTTGGTTTTCCAGCATCAGGGGCAGGAGGATATTGTCCCGGATGGTGTACTCGGGCAGCAGGTGGAACGCCTGAAACACAAAGCCCAGCCGGGTCCGCCGCAGCCGCGCCAGCTCCTCGTCCGGCAGAGAATACAGGTCCTGTCCTTCCAGAAAAACCTGTCCGCCGGTCGGAACGTCCAAACCTCCCAGCGCCTGCAGCAGGGTGGATTTTCCGCAGCCGCTTTTGCCGATGATGGCGGTGAAACTGCACCGCTGAATCTCCACATCCACCCCCCGCAGGGCGTGAACTGCGCTGCCGTCTTTTCCATAGACCTTGGTCAGAGCTTTTGCTCCCAAAACAATCTCGCGCATGATTTAGACCCCCTCCTTCAGGTTTTGCATGGGGCTTTGCTGGATGGTGCGGACCAGGGGCCAGAGCTGGAGGCACAAAACCACCAGAAGATAACCGAAACAGACCGCTGTGTGCAGGGTCCAGGGATATTCAGCCGCCCGCATGGGCAGGGCGGACAGGACGTAAATATCCCCTCGCTGTTCGGTTATCAGCTGGGCGCTGGTAAACGACCAGAGCAGCGCCACCGCACCGTTTCCCAGAACCAGGGCCCCCAGCCCCGCGGCTGCCCCCTGCCGGAGGCCGCTGCGCCAGAACATCCGCCGGGCTGCCCCTTCCGCCTGGAACAGGCCCACCCGCTTTTGCTGGCTCTGCCAATACATCTGGAACAGATTCCACAGCAGGAAGAATGCCAGGGCCACACTGAGAACGCCCGCTGCCCCGCTGAGGAACGCAGAGGCAGACCCCTCCTGAAAGAGGCGGTTTGCGGTTTCATATCCGTTGGAGCGCAGCACGCCGCCCCGCCCTGTTGCCAGAGAAGCAATGGACTTCTGGGTGGCATAGGAGGCGTTCTCGGCCAGGCGGACATTGATGGTGGTGTAGCCGTAGCCGGTCCCCACCTCATCCGCCCAGAGCTGACGGCCCAAAGTCTCGCTGCAGAAAACGCTGTAGGCGGTCAGAAACATCCCGTTGGCGGCCAGCATCCCCTCCGGCAGGGCGCTGAAGCAACCCCCGATGGTCACCTCTCTGGCGGCCTTGCCGCCGTTCAGGACCGGGTAGTGCAGGGTCATCTGTTCCCCGGTGAAGTCGGTGGTTTCTTCGGTCCACTGGGTTACCCCTGCCTCGTTCAAGGCAAACGTCTGGGTATAGAGCAAAACGCTCTCGCCCCGGAGAAGGCGGTCCATGTCCACCTCGCTCAGGCAGGCCTCCGCCAACTGCCGCAGGTCCTTCTCCGGCAGGGCATAGACCCGGGTCTCCACTGTGGATTCGTCCTGCATCCGGAAGGAGGTGACGCCGCTGGGCTGGTTCATGTAAAGGGTCCAGTAATCATCCCGGGCAAAGACCTCCCCGGTCAGCCCGCTCTGGAACGGCAGATCGGTCCGGGCGGCGGTCTGTTCCACATCCGGCAGGCGGTCAAGATCCTGCATCAGGCCCTCGGTCAAGGCATCCCGCCCCGAGAGGATATTCACGGCGGCGTTCTCTGCCTGCCGCTGGTAGGGCAGCATCTCCCAGGCGGCCAGAAAAACGCAGCAGAGAGCCAGCATCAGGCCGGCCGCATTCAGGACCACCACCCGCAGCGGCATCGGGGAAAGCAGCCGCACCTTCCGCCGGAGTTTTACGTTTTTCTGGGGCAGATGGGTCCGCTTTTGCCCCGCCTGGCGCGCCGCCGGCAAAAGCATGCCGGCCAGAACCGCCGCGCTTCCCAGCGCCAGGGCCCCGCAGAGGGAAAGCGCCGGAAGGGTCAAACAGGCCGCCTGTCCCTGAACCGCCAATCCGGCCAGGCAGAGCAGCAGGCCCAGCACTACCCCCAGCGGCAGGCTGGCCGCCAGAAGAAAAAGCGCCTCCCACAGACAGATCCGGAAAATCATTCCCTTGGCTGCGCCGATCATCCGCAAAGCAGTCCATCCTTCCTCCCGCCGCCGGAGCTGGATGGAACACATGCCATACACGGCGCAGAGGGTCAGAAAGGCGCAGCCTGCCACAAACACCGCGAGCCCCTGACGGAAAGCGGGGTCCTCCGGGTAAGCATAGGTATTTTTGACCCAGGTGGGGTCCTGCGCACCGTTCAGATACGGGACCGCAGGAACCGCCCCGTCATAGCGGCAGAGCAGCTGGACGGCAGGCCGCCAGCCGGCGGGCAGGCCCTCGGCCCCGGAAAGGACTGCATCCACCGGCAAATTGCCATCCACCGCCCAATAGGCATCGTAGGAGGGCAACACGCCGCAGAGGGTATAGCGGAGGGCGACCGGGTCGCCGTCGCCGTTTGCTGCCCAAAACGAAACCGTCTGCCCCAGCTCATAAGAGGCCCCAATACCGTCCAGCACCGAGGTGGTCATGGCGATTTCGGATTCGTTCTGCGGCAGGCGGCCGCTCAGCAGTTCCAGACGGCCGCAGGAGAAATACCCGGCATCCGCTGTGCCCAGCGCGCCGAAGGCCAGACCCTGTTCATTGACCAGAAAAGCGTACTGTTCTGCCCGGCCCACGGCGGCGGGGTCTGTCTCCTGGATGAACTCCGCCGCCTCGGATTCGCTCAGGGCGTAGCGCGCAATCTGCCACTCGCCATAGATCGACTTGCGGGTCTCCTCCATGGCCACCGCACCGCTGCTGTCGTAGCAGAGCATAGCCGTCATCAGGGCAAACGCTGCCGCCAGGACACAAAGCATCATCCCGGTGGCTCGCCGGCGGCCTTTCAGGCCCTTCCATGCTATGTTCGAAAAGACAGTCCGCATTTCATCCACCTCGCTTTTCAATTGCCGGGACGGCAATCCTCCGCTGTTCGGCCCACCGCCTTTCATCGTCTGATGGGCGGCTGTGTTTTTATTACAGTATAACATAGAAAAAAGCAAAGTCATCGAAATTGCAGCAAACGCCGAATAACTGGTATCGAAGCGAAGATAAGATCGTTGAAACAGACCGCCGGGCCAGACATTCTGGATTTCTATCAGAGCGAGGAAGGCAAACCATACAGGCCCAAAAATGGAACGGCCCCGAGGCAAATCTTCCAGAGCCCGGCAGATGCCGGGTTACATATCAAAAAAGCAGGTACACCCTGTTTCAGGGTATACCTGCCTTGTTTTCTGGTTTGTCTTTGTCCAAAGTTCTGCCGATGCGGAACACTTCATCCATAGGCACCGAAAAGCCAAATACGCCATTCCAAACAAAAAGAACCCGAACACCTTGACGTGTTCGGGTTCTTTTGATGGTGGGCCATTCCCATCAGCGCTCGAACCCAAAACCTCACGAAGGGGGACGGTCTTGGCATTCTCTTTGAAGTTGAAGTTCAGCACCACACAGTCCTCAAAGACATAGACCGAGTTGACGAAGTTGTCGATGATCTGCCGCTGGTAAGCAGGACTGTTCACGTCTCCCTGGCGGAACCGCTCAAACCAGAACAGGATCTGTTCCCGGCTCAAAGCTGGCCGCTGCAGCTCTTCTTCCAGGATGCTGGCTTTGAGGGCGCCCTGACGGGCTTCCAGCTCGTCCAGGCGCTGCTTGGTGGTAGAAGTTAAGATGCCCTGCTCGATGGCCTCCAGCAGGTTGGCCAGACGCTTTTCTGTATCCTGGAGCTGCTCTTTCAGAACCGGGAGGCGGGTGTTTTCCCGGCTCTGGGCTTCCAAAATCAAATCGATCAGGTGTTCAATGACCGGATCGTTCAAAACCAATTTGACCGCTGTATCCACCACAAAGCGCTCCAAAGGTTCCTTGCGGATCGCTTTAAGACTGCAATGTGCCTGTCCCTTGCGTTTGGCCTTTCCGCACTTATAGTAGTGATAAGTGGTTCCCATGTGGCTGGTGCCACTTTCGCCGGCCATCAAGGCGCCGCATTTGCCGCAGAACAGTTTAGTGGTCAGGAGGTAGTTGACCTCATCTTTGGCCGGGCGGCCATGGGTGATTTTGTTCTTGGCGAAACGTTCCTGCACCCGGTCGAACAAGTCCTTGTCCACAATGGCGGGTACACCACCGGGGATCACAATGTCCTTGTAGCTGTACTCCCCAATGTAGCGGCGATTCTTGAAGATTTGAAAGAAGCTGTTCTTGACAAATGGCTTCCCGGTGCGGGTGCGCAGGCCGCGTTCGTTCAGGGAGGCCGCTATCTTTTCGGCGGGTTCGCCGTCGGCATAGCGAGTGAAGATCTCCTGCACGATGGGGGCCGTCTCGGGGTCGATGTGATAGAGCCGATCCTCTTTTCCAATGACGTAGCCCAGCGGCACCACGCCGCCGTTGTACTTGCACTTAAGGGCGTTTTCGCGTTCGCCGCGGGCCACCTTGATGGCCAGCTCTGCCGAATAGTACTCGGCCATGCCGATGAGCAGGCTCTCGACCATGATGCCCTCAGGGCCGTCCGAGATCGGCTCCATGACCGAAACGAGATGGACGCCGTTCTTTTCAAGCTGACGTTTGTAGTAGACTACATCGTAACGGTTGCGGGCAAAGCGGTCCAGCTTCCAGACCAGGACTGCGTCAAAGATTTTCCTGGC
This sequence comes from Faecalibacterium sp. An192, assembly GCF_002160175.1. NCBI lineage: Bacteria > Bacillati > Bacillota > Clostridia > Eubacteriales > Oscillospiraceae > Faecalibacterium > Faecalibacterium sp. An192. Next base: position 115,600 of record NZ_NFKB01000001.1, on the reverse strand, counting down.
ACTGTCCTGGATCATCCGCTGGAACTCGGGACGGTCGTCGGTCTTGGCAGAGTAGGCCCGGTCAATGTAGGTGCCCACGATGGCGACGCCATTGCGCTCGGCGTAGTCTTTGCAGTCCCGCAGCTGGCCTTCGACGGAGGCCTCGCGCTGGCTGTCTGAAGAATAGCGGGCGTAGATGGCGGCGGTCATACAGGGGCCTTCTTTCGCAAGAACAGGCAGATAAAGCAAACTTTCGTATAACGTGTATACCATATTTTGTGAGACAAGGCAAGCGTTTTGCCGCAAATAGTTGGTATATCAGAAAAAGCCGCGGCGCTTTTTGAAAGCCAGAGAGGGAAAAGTTTTGAAAAAAGCGATAAGCAAGTATCGACCTGTGGCCACAATTTCAAAAATTGAAATTGCGTCTCACATTCCGGTCGTACTTGTTGGGGAGTGCCTTCCCCAAACCCTGCGGCGGTGCAGCCGGAAGAATCCAAAGAAACCGCGCAGGGGTTTCGTGGCACACGACTTTGCTTGCAAAGTCTAGTGTGTTATACCTTTGCGAAGGAGAGGGCGACGAGAGCCGGTTCTACGCTTCCTGTTCCAGCGATTGCAAACCAGCCTTTTTGCCCTCTGCGGAGCAAAGGTATATCACCTCCGTCTTTCGTTCCAATATTTCGTTTTATTTAGCGTTTTGCCAAAATTTTCAACCCGTTCTATTGCACCATGCCGAAATTGCTTTGCTATTGTAAAAAGTTGTTGACATCCCACACAAACCCATGATATACTCACCAAGCAATTGAATATGGAAAAATAAATCATATAGATATTTAGGCTCGATTCTCAAAGCATTCAGAGCAATCGGAGCAGTTTTAGAACAAATCAAATCGCTACATAAAACGGAACTGGAGGCCTCCCAAAAAGGGAGGGCTTTTCCGGTCTGTTTGTGTAGCGATTTTTGGTTTCGTAGCCCTGTTTGCACTTTGAGAACCGAACGACCGTCTGCATGGAATACCCGGCCAGGACCTCCCTCAGAACGACCAGGGGGAGCGAGCCGGACAACGCCGCCGGAAGGGGGCAGGAAGCTCATGCAGGGAGAGCGGCAAACCTTTCACTTTTTACAGAATCGTATGATCTGTACCGCCCATTGCCCGCAGCTCGTCCAGCGCATTGACCGCCGCATGGTTGAGTGCCTCGTTTTCAGGATCGGCAGAGGCTTTTTTGTTCGTGAGCCGGACTTTACGGATTGCCTTTTCAATCTCTCTGGAAGTATGTCCCGCTTTCAATGCCTGGATTGCAAAGTTGGCGATGGTAATGCAGTCATCCGGACTGAACTTGTCTTGTATCAGCATTCGCCCAAGCTGCTCCAAGATGCCTTGTTTCCCGCCTGCCGTTTGAGTGGAGGCATCGGAGCACCATAGAAGGTCACTGTCTGGAATTTCGGTAGCCGCTACCGAAATCAACTCGACGCCTTCATACATGTACACAGCATTGACAGCTTGCCGTCTGCTAGAAGCGTAAGCCTCGGTAATGTGCGTATCGATTTTTGGCCGGCCCCGGCCTCGCTTGTCCTGTTCCATGATTCCGCCCTCCTTCTACGCTGGGACTTTACTCTATTGTATCATAAACCTTCATCAAAGCATAGCACTGGAGGGATCAAAAAAGAATTTCGGTAGCGGCTACCGAAAATATTGCTCAACAGAATATTGACCAATAGGCCCTCTCGTTACGCTGCGAGAGGGCCTTGTTTTGTCCAAGAGCGTGGAAATCAGGGCATTTTGGGGCAAATTTCCAACCTCTTGGACATACGGGAAAGCTCTGGATTTTCTGCTATACTGTCTCCAATGTAAAACTGAATGACCGTCCTCACCGCCCAAACCGCCACGACCTCCACCCGGAGCGAGCGCCCGAAAGGGATGGCACAGCACCCTCAGAGATGAATGGTTGCCTGTCAGAAGCGATGAGGGAAACCGGCAAATGATCTGTCCCGGTATACGGCAAGACGCCCGATACCACCAACTGCAAAGAAAGAGGTGCCAATGAAATACGAAAAGCCCCGCAACCCTGCATGGCCTGATTGGTACGATGGCAAGAAGATCAATGAGATCCAGTTCTGCTACGACTTTTTGAAATTCCATCCACTCAAGTGCATCGCCGGCCAATTCTATACGCCGGACGGTCCTGCAGAGGACGAAACTGAAATCAAACAAAAGCTCCTGCTGGAGATTGAAAGCTATGTGACCAGCGGGCTTTCCAAGAAGGTGAACAGCATCCTGGACAGCCTGCGTCTGCTGGCCTATGCCGCTCCTATGGAAATTGAGGTCGACCGTATCCACCTGCAAAACGGAGTCTACCACCTGACCAACGGCACCTTTCAAGAGAGTAAGCTGTTCTGCCGCAACCGTTTGCCTGTCGCCTATAACGCCCAAGCCGCTGCCCCCGGGCGCTGGCTGACCTTTCTCGGCGACCTGCTTGACGCTGAGGACATCCTCACCCTGCAGGAGTACTTGGGCTACTGTCTCATCCCCAGCACCAAAGGTCAGCGGATGATGCTCATCATCGGCAAGGGCGGGGAGGGCAAGTCTCGCATTGGTCTGGTGCTCAAAAAGCTGATGGGCGACGCCGCCAGCAACGGCAGTATCCAAAAAATTGAGACCAGCCGTTTCGCTCGTGCCGACCTGGAACATCGCCTGCTGATGGTAGACGATGATATGGACATGAACGCACTTCCCAAGACCAATTACCTCAAGTCCATCGTGACCGCTGAGGCCAAGATGGACGTAGAGCGCAAGGGCATCCAAAGCTATCAGAGCGACATCTATGCCCGCTTCCTCGGCTTCGGCAACGGCGCGTTGACTTCCCTATACGACCACTCGGACGGCTTCTGGCGGCGGCAGCTCATCCTGACCACCAAAGAACGTCCAGCCGACCGGGAGGACGACCCCTTCCTGATCGAAAAGCTCTGTAAGGAACTGGAAGGCATCCTTCTCTGGTGCCTGGAAGGATTGACCCGGCTCCTGCGAAATAACTACAAGTTCACGGTCAGTGCCCGCGCTGCCGGCAATCTGGACACCGTCAAACGCAGCAGCAACAATGTCCTGGATTTTCTGGAATCGGAGGGCTACTTCCACTTCAAAGCCGACGCTGAGGTCAGCTCCAAGTGCCTCTATGAAGTCTACAAGGTCTGGTGCGATGACAACGCCTGCCGACCGGTGTCGCCCAACCGGCTCAGCACCGAGCTGAACCAGCAAAGCCTCCGTTATAACCTAGAATCCACCAACAACATCTATTTGCCAGGCGGCCGCCGGGTGCGCGGGTTTATCGGCATCGAGGCGCTCATCCACCCCTGCCAGCAGTAAAAATTTTTATAAAACAATGCTGTACAGCCTGTACGTACTGTACGCTGTACGGCAGCCAAGAAAGCTGCTTTTTCAAAAACAACGTATCATCAATTAAACTTCAAAAATCGTACAACGTACAGCTCGTACAGTCCTATCTTCACTGTACGCGAATTTTTGAATTAGTACACAATACTTAAAAGAATTGAGGTGAAATTTTATGAAGCACATCTTCCCCAACATGACACGGAGGACACTATTTGACCAGAAAGAAGAATATCGAAAAAGAATACGGCCTGCCCGCAGGTTCTCTCGAATGCCTGGCCCGGACATTTCTGCCCGGTATCCAGGCGTTTTTTGAAATCGAGGAAAACCAGAAGGCTTTCGAGGCTTGGCTTGCACGACGCCCGCAGGAGCCAAAAGAAGAAAAGGCTGCCTAAGAAAGTACAAAGGCAGAGCATCCTACCGGGCGCTCCGCCTTTTGACTGTTGTATGCCATCGTTGAACTCATCGGCCAAGCCGCCCTCACTCCGCCGCCGCATCCCGCTTTTGCGCCAGCCAGACCGAAAGGGCCGTAAAGGCTACGGTGTAGCACAGAGCCGACAGCAGGAAGGGCGCCAGGTCCAGCTCCATGGTGGGGTTGTTGGCCCGCATTCCCAGACAGAGCAACGCGTAAGGAAACAGATACCCCCACCCCTTGGCGGTGCACAAAAGGCCCAGGATGCCCCCTGCCAGGCCGAAGGCCACCGGCGGAGCGAACGTCCGCACCGCCAGACTGACGAACAGCTGCACCGCGCAGACCGATATGCTCCCCACCGCCCCGCAGAACAGCCACCCGGGCAGCTCGGGGGGCAGTGGGCCGGGCAGACCCACCAGTTTGCCGCTGAGGACGAATAACCCGCCGATGCACCCCTGGGCCAGCACCGACGTCCCGGCGGCCAGGATCAGCTTGGCCAGGCACAGGTCGGCCAGCGGCACCGGCGCGGTGAAAAAGTTGTTCCAGTTGTGGCTGGCCTGCTCCAGCCGCCACTGCCAGGCGCAGAACACCCCCAGCAAAGCCGGCAGAAAAAACAGGGAGGAAAACAGGGTGTGCTGGCTCCACAGGCTGTACCAGGCATTGTCCAGCACCTCGATATTACCCAGATAGTTGGCCGTGCCCAGGATGGCAGGCACCACCGGGAGCACCACAAAGGCCAGCCATACCGGAGCACGGCGGCATTTGCCCAGTTCCGCCCGCAAACAACGCAGCAGCATGGTCACACCTCCTTTTTCACAAACAGGGCCCGGCCCGCCAGCAGAAAGGCTGCGGCCCACACACAGAGAAGAATGAGGTCGGCGGGCGCAGGCCACTTCCAGAAAAAGCGGGTCACACGAGTGGCCTCGTTCCAGTCCATCCGCACCAGGGCCAGCAGCCCGTAATAGCCCCAGGGCACAAAGCGGACCAGGGCCGGCGGAAAGAGCATGGACAAGATCCCCAGAAAGCTGCCCGCGACCCCGCATACCAAGGCCGCCGCCTGGTTGGCGTAGTACAAAGACAGCCCCTGCTGCAAAGCGTAGACCATCATGGACACCGCCCAGGAGATGAGGGTGAACACCCCAAACCGCACCCAGGGGACCGTCCCGGGAAAATGGAGGGCCATCCCCATGGCTGCAAAAATGCCGGTGCGGACCACCAACAGAGCGCCCAGCACCAGAGCGCCCCAGGCCAGCTTGGCGGCATACAGCTTTCCTGGGTTTGCCATAGTTTCCAGCAGCTTCCAGGTGCCGCCCTTGTGCTCCAGCTCGCAGCTGCGGCTGGCCAGCACCGCTACGCTGAGGGGCAGGATGATGGCGTCGATGAGGGCCAAATTGTAGAGCAGCAGCATCCACCCCCAGGCCAGGTCCTCCGCATCCTGCCGGGTGAGGAAGGCCCCGAACCAGAACAGTTCCACCCCCAACACCGCAGCGCAGACCAGGACGATGTGCCGTCGCCGGCACTTGAAAAATTCCAGCCTGAGCAGGTTCATAGGCTCGCCGCCTTTCCGGTCAGTTTCAAAAAGATGTCCTCCAGACTTTTCTGCCGCTCCTCCAGCCGGAGGATGCCCAGCCGGTTTTCGGCCAAAAAGCCGGTCAGCCGGGCCGCCTCCCCGTCGGGCAGGATGGGCAGGATCAGATAGCCGTCCTCCTCCTGACAGGGCAGGCCCCGGTCCCGCAGCAAAGCCTGCGCCACCGGGTCATTGGTGGTGCGCAGGGCCAGATGGTGGGTGCTGCGGCTGTGCAGGGTCTCCAGGGTGTCCTGAAACACCAGCTCCCCCTCCCGGATGATGCCCACATGGTCGGCCATCTGGTCGATCTCGCTCAGCAGGTGGCTGGACACCACCACCGTCATCCCGAACCGCCGGGGCAGGTCGCAGATCAGCTCCCGCATCTCCTGGATACCTGCCGGGTCCAGGCCATTGGTGGGCTCATCCAGGATCAATACTTTGGGGTAGCCCAGCAGGGCGGCGGCGATGCCCAGCCGCTGCTTCATGCCCAGAGAATAATGGCCGGCCAACTTATCCCGCTGGCCGTCCAAGCGGACGATCTGCAGCACCTCCCGAATGTTCTTCTCCGGCACGCCCCGCAGGGACTGCACCACCCGCAGGTTTTCCTCCCCGGTCAGGTGGCCATAATAGCTGGGGCTTTCGATCAGGCTGCCCACCTGCCGGAGGATGTCCAGGCGGTTGGCGCTGTCCATCGTTTTGCCCAGTACCTGGATGCTGCCCGCGATGGGGTGCACCAGACCCAGGATCATTTTCAGGGTGGTGGATTTGCCCGCCCCGTTGGGCCCCAAAAAGCCATAGACACAGCCCTCCGGCACCCGCAGATCCAGGTGGGACACCCGCATGGCGTCCCCGTACCGCTTGCACAGGCCGTGTGTCTCAATGATCTCCATAGCAAGACCTCCTTCATGGCACCATCTTACCACTGCCGCCTTACCTGCCCATGAAGGCTACCTTACGTTTACCTTGATTTTGAGCCCGGCCGCTGGACGAAGGGCCGGCTCCTTTTTATAATGGAAGCAGTCGGGAAAGGAGGCTGTGCCATGGCCTACCGCATTTTGATCGTGGATGACGAGCCTGCATTGCAGCAGCTGGTGGGGGAGATTTTGTCCGGTGCAGGCTATGAGACGGACAGCGCCCTGTCCTGCGCCCAGGCCCTCGAACGGCTGCGGGCCGCCCCGCCGGACGCCGTGCTGCTGGACGTGATGCTGCCGGACGGGGACGGCTTTTCCCTGCTGGGAAAAATGCAGGCGGTCCGGGATCTGCCGGTGCTGTTCCTTTCCGCCCGGGATGAGGATGAGGACCGGCTGAAGGGGCTGGGCCTGGGGGCGGACGACTACATCACCAAGCCTTTTCTGCCCCAGGAACTGCTGCTGCGGCTGCGCTCGGTGCTGCGGCGGGTCTACCGGGAACAGCTCCAGGTCTCCCGTCTAGGCGATACGGAGATCGACTGGGGCAAGGGAACCGTCCGCCGGGGCGGCGCTCAGACCGCCCTGACAGCCAAGGAGTTCACCCTTCTGAAAACGCTGTGGGATGCCCGGGGCAACATCGTCACCACAGACGCCTTGTGCGAGGCCCTTTGGGACGGGCCGCTGGTGGGCTATGAGAACACGCTGATGGTGCACATCCGCCGCCTGCGGGAAAAGGTGGAGGCAGACCCCTCCCACCCACGCTATCTGCTGACGGTGCGGGGATTGGGCTACCGCCTGAAACGGGAGGGAGAGAGATGAATCTGCGCAGCTTTTTGAAAGGGACCCTGCTGATGACCGTCTCGGCGGCTCTCATCGCCCTGGTGACGGTAGTGGGATTTCTGGCCTTTATTTACTACAATAGCAGCGGGGGCCGGGATTGGGGCGTTCCCATTCAGCAGGTGTCGGATGCACTGGACCGGGACGGGACAGAGTACCAGTTCAAGGGTGAGGAACTGTTGGAAACAGGCTGCTGGGCCATGCTGCTGGACCAGCAGGGGCAGGTGGTCTGGTCTTTCCGCAAACCGCAGGAGGTGCCGGAACAATACACAGTTGCCGATGTGGCCGCCTTTACCCGCTGGTATCTTCAGGATTACCCGGTGCAGTGCTGGGTGCGGGAGGACGGGTTGCTGGTGGTGGGCTCCCCCAAGGGCAGCCTCTGGAAGCACGATATCGCTATGGACATCCGGACCCTGCTGCAAACGCCTTTTTGGTTTGGAGGCATCTTTCTGCTGGCGCTGGGGTGTGTGCTGGGGCTGTCCTATCGGGCAGCACGGCACTGGTTCCGGCAGGCCCAGCAGGCGCGGGACGCCGCCCGTTCCGAGTGGATCAACGGCGTCTCCCACGACATCCGCACCCCTCTATCGGTGGTGATGGGGTACGCTGCGCAGCTGGAGGAAGCGCCGGATCTCTCCCCCACCCGCCAAAAACAGGCGGCCATCATCCGCACCCAGAGCCAGGCCATCCGGGACCTGGTCAACGACCTGAACCTGACCATGCGGCTGGACTGCGCCATGCAGCCCCTGCGCAAAGAGACGGTCCATCCCGACAGCTTTCTGCGGCAGACTGCCGCCGATTTTCTCAACGGCGGCATGGCCGAGGGCTTCCCCTTCGAGATCGACCTTCCCGCCAAGCCCCTGCCCGCCGTCGAAGCCGACCCCTTCCTGCTGCGGCGAGCGGTGAACAATCTGCTCACCAACTGCGTGCGCCACAACGCTCCCGGCTGTTCCATCCACCTGGGGGCCCGGGCCCGGCAGGGCGGGCTGGTCCTCTGGGTGGAGGGCGGCACTCCGGCGGACACCCCGGCCCCGGCAGGGCCCGACCACCCTCTGGAGCCGGACGGCGGGGCCGCCCACGGCACCGGGCTGCGGCTGGTGGCCCAAATCGCCGCGGCCCACGGCGGGCAGGCCAGCTTCTATGCCGGGCCGCCTTTCCGCTGCGAGCTGTGGCTGCCCCTGGGGCAGATAAAAAGTGGGCCATAAGCGCAGAAACGGATCGCGCCGGATCATGATCCGCAGCAAAAAGGCAGAGCACCCTTACCGGGCGCTCTGCCTTTTATGGTTTTATGCAGTTGTGGTTGTCCTGCTCCCGCAGCGGAGCACCTCGTCCAAAGAAAAAACGTATCCGAACCCTTCCTCGTAGAGGATTGGGTTAGGATACGCCTTGTTTGGTGGAGAATTAGGGACTCGAACCCCAGACCCCCTGCGTGTGATGCAGGTGCTCTAACCAGCTGAGCTAATCCTCCGAATCGGAACAGGCATATTATATCATGAAGGCTGAAAAATTGCAAGCCCTTTTTTGCATTTTGGTCCAAAAATTTTTCCTGTTCCGCAAAGCGACGTTCAGTCGGTGTTTTTTGGGGTCAGGCATTGCCCCCGGGGTCAAAATCGTGTATACTAGAAGCCATCCGAACCGCTCCGCAGGCCCTGGCCGGCGGAATTCGGGCGGTTTGCTCCATCTCACACAGAAAAGAGGTTGTTTCTATGCTGACGGTGCGCGGGATCATCACCCTGGTGGTTCTGATCGTTCTGTTTGCCCTGGCGGTGGTCTGGATCTCCAAAAATGGCGGCTGGAAGGGCGAAGGCTGCGGCGGCAACTGCGCCTCCTGCCACCAGCGCTGCGAATCCCCCCGGACAACGGACAAAGATCCCCCTCAGACCTGACACCACAAGCCCCTGCCCGGCCTCTGCGCCGCCGGCGGGGGCTTTTCTGTTGGCTGCACCCGGCCTACAGCGCCCCTTCCTGGGCGGCGTACACCGCCAGGGTGCTCATCAGGTCGGTATTGGCCTTTTGATAGGTGGTGCGGCCAATGTGCAGTTCTTCCAGCACCTGTTCCTCGGTCCGGTGGCGGCGGTAGCGCTCCTTCAGGATGCCCGCCCGGATGGGGTCCCTGCGCTCATAATAGGCCGCGGTGCGGCGCAGCGCCTGGGCCCAGCTGAGGTTCCGGGGATCGGTCTGGCGCTCAATCAGTTTCCAGTGCCACAGCGCCGCGCGGCACTTCTGTCGATCTTCAATAGTCATGAATCCCCTCCCATTTTTGGATGATTTTCAATCTACTTTAAGTACCAGAAACACCGGGTCTGTTCCTCCGGGCTGAGGCCCAGAAGAACGCTCAGCCGCTGGGCTTCGCTCAGCTTGAACTCGCTTTTTCCCTCCAGTTTGTTCCGCAGCGAGCTGTCGCTCATCCGCATGGCCCGGGCCAGATACTTCCGCTTGTAGCCGCTGACCTGGACCCTCTGATTCAGTCGTTCACGATCAATCATTCTGTGCCTCCTTCTCAAGTTGTCGGGTTGATTCTCGATCTACTTGCAAGTCTACCATAAAGGTGATTTATTGTCAACATCTATTGGGTATTTCTCTGAAAAAGTTGATTTAAATGCAATTTTATGGTATACTCAGGGTGCAAAACCCATCGTTCACCCTGCAAACAAAAGGAGGCATTCCCATGTCGGTCCTGTCGGTCCGCATCCGCCAGAGGCGGGAGGAGCTGGGCATGAGCCAGGAAGAACTGGCCGCCCGGATGGGCTATCGGTCCAAATCTTCCATCACCAAGATCGAAAAGGGGATCAACGACATCCCCCAAAACAAGCTCGAGGACTTTGCAGCCGCCCTCGAGACCACCACCGCCTGGCTGCTGGGTCTGGAGGCGGAGGCCGTCCCGGTCCCCGCCGGCTTTGAGCCCCTGCCCCGGATGACCCAGGTGCCCCTGGTGGGGTCCATCGCCTGCGGCACCCCTATCACCGCCGAACAGAACATCGAGCGCTACATCGGCGTCCCCGCCGACTGGCACGCCGACTTTGCCCTCACCTGCCATGGGGACAGCATGTCCCCCACCATCCGGGATGGGGATATTGTCTGCATCCGGCTCCAGCCCGAGGTGGAACAGGGCGAGATTGCGGCGGTGCGCATCGGGGAGGAAGCCACCCTCAAACATTTCCACCGCCAGGGGGATACCGTCATGCTGCTGGCCGACAACGCCGCCGTCTGCCCGCCCATGATCTATGCCGGGCCCCAGCTGGCCGAAATTCAAATCGAGGGCAAGGCCGTGGGCCTTTGCCGCAGCTTATAAGGAGGTGTTTCGATGGCAGACCAGGATTTTGTCCTCCATCCCATCGCCCACATCGAGAGCGATTTCGCCGATAAATTCGGGATTCCCCGCCAGAGCGGCCTGGTGGACGCGCTGCGGGCCCGCATCGTCTTTGAGCCGGAATACCGGGACCCCAGCGCCTTCCGCGGGCTGGAACAGTTCAGCCACGTCTGGCTGCTGTGGCAGTTTACCCAGGCGGTCCGGGACAAGTGGTCCCCCACCGTCCGGCCGCCCCGGCTGGGCGGCAACACCCGGGTCGGGGTGTTTGCCACCCGTTCCCCGTTCCGGCCCAATCCCATCGGGCTGTCCTGCGTCCGGCTGGAAACCGTCCAGCAGGACCCCGTCCTGGGGCCGGTGGTGTGGGTGCGGGGGGCCGACCTGCTGGACGGCACCCCCATCTACGACATCAAGCCCTATATCCCCTATGTGGACAGCCATCCCGACGCCGCCGAGGGCTACACCGCCCAAACCCGGACCTATCACCTGGCGGTGGACTGTCCTGAGGAGCTGCGGGCCATGCTGTCCCCCGCCCAGTGGGAGGCTCTGGCCGGCGTGCTGGAAAACGATCCCCGCCCCTCCTACCAGAACGATCCCGACCGGGTATACGGGATGCGGTTTGCGGGGTTTGAAGTCCATTTCACGGTGGCGGAAGGGGTTCTCACCGTCCGCCAGATCACCAGGGAGTGAGCCATGGAACTGCGCAACATCAACACCTTTCTTCATGTGGCCGAGCTTCACAGCTTTTCCCGGGCGGCCCGGGAGCTGGGGTATTCCCAGTCGGCGGTATCCAGCCAGATTGCCCTCCTGGAGGAGGAGCTGGGAGTGCCGCTGTTTGACCGGGTGGCCAAGTCGGTCCGTCTCACCGACGCGGGCCAGACCTTTCTGCAATACGCCCGCACCCTGCTGACCACCGCCCAGCAGGCCAAAGCGGCCCTGCAGCCCACCCCCGAGGCCCACGGCACCCTGCGGGTGGCCATTGCGGACAGCCTGTGCAGCGCCCTGATGCCCCCGCTGCTGGAACAGTTCCACGCCCTGTGTCCCCGGGTAGAGGTGAGTTTCATCACCTCCAACACCCAGACCATGCAGGATCTGCTTTCCTCCAACCGGGCCGACCTGGCCTATACCTTTGACCTGCCCCTGACCAATCCCTCCAACCGGGTATTTCTGGACGAGCCGGAGTCCTGTTGTTTTCTGGCGCCGGCCGGGCATCCATTGGCGGGGCGGCACGACCTGGTCCTGGCCGATCTGGCGGGGCAGGAGTTTCTTCTCACCGAGCGGGGCATGAGTTACCGCGAAGCCCTGGAACAGCTGCTGGCGGCCCGGCAGCTGGCGCTGCGGCCCTATCTGGAGTTGGGAGACGCCGCCCTGCTGTGCCGGATGGTGGAGCAGGGGCTGGGGCTGAGTTTTCTGCCCCGGTACATGGTGGAAACCTGTCTGACGGGGCGGGCGGTACCATTGGAGGTGGCGGACTGCCGCATCGAGATGCGGCGGCAGCTCTTTTGCCACAAGGACAAGTGGATCACGCCCCAGATGGAGGTATTTATCCGGCTGGCACGGGGGGAGCCCTCCTGAGGGGAGCAGCCCGGCTCAGCCTTCCGCCCCCTGCTCTCTGTACGGAGCAGAGGTGCTTTGTATAGGGTGCAAAAAGCCCCCGGCCCGGGAGTGGGTCGGGGGAGAGAGTGGTTTATGGGATTGAAGTTACGGATTCCCCTTTGTCAGCTTGGGCGGGTTGCTGCTATCATACTTCCAGCCGTAGCCGCCCAGCTCCTCGTTCATGCCCTTAGCAGCTTCGGTCCAAGTAACACCATCTCCAACTTTCGTTGCTCCAGTATGGTTAGAATTATTGCCGACACCACAGTCCTTCTTATTGCTTCCAGCCCAATAGCAGGCTTCAAGGGAGCTACCAGGTCTATTGTTGCCCACGACACCGCCAGCATAGGCACTCGCACCGCTATCAACTTCACACGAGGCGTAACAGGCAACAACCTGCGCACCATTGTTTCGACCTACTACACCGCCGGCATTCGTATTACCGATAGTGGCAGTTATCGCACCCGTCGTATGATAACAGGCGACAACAGTGGCATCCATCATATTATTTCCAACCACACCGCCAACTCGGCTATTGCTGCCGTTGGCTGTTACCGGCGCTGTCGAGGAACAGCCAACCACTTCTCCGCCCGCATTGCCGCCAGCCACGCCGCCGACACTGCTAGCGTTAGTACCTGAGACATTGGCCCCTCCGTTTACAGAGCCCGATACCTCGCAGTTTTCAATGCGACCACAGTTATATCCCGCCACTGCGCCCACATACTGGCTGTTTTCTGCGGTTATGCTTACATTTTCCAGCTTCAGGTTTTTCACGGTGCCGGAACCCACATAGCCAAACAGGCCCTGGTTACTGCTCTTAGATGTATGAATTTCCAGATTGGTGATTGCATAATTTCCGCCATCAAATATTCCGGTGTATCTATCCGAGTCACTTCCAACCGGTGTCCAGGTACATTCACTGAGGTCAATATTATTCTTCAGGGTACAGCTTATTGACGGATCATCTTGCGCCGCCTCTGCCCATTTCATCAGGCCATCGGCATTGTACACCATATATGTGCCGCCCTCTATCGTATAGCCGGCAACATGGACTGTAACGGTTGCAGTTTCGGTAACATCGCCCTCCTTATAAGTGATGGTCACCGTTACATCGCCCTCCTTCTCAAACTTTTCGGGCGAAACGGTATAACCAGTAACCGGCTTGGAAGTCGAATTGCTGTAATAAGCGGTGACAATCATACCATCTGTCTTAAACGGTTCTCCCACATGGTATTCTGTCTTGAAATCACCGCTCACCGAAATTGAAATTCCGGTCAGTACCACCGGTCCATCCTCTTCATCATCCTGGTTGGGCCGGCCTGCTTTCACCACGGTTACATCCACGGCAACATAATAGCCCCCGTTTTCCTCCACCATGGAAACATGGGCCTCATACTGACCGTCTGAGGGCAGGGAACCAAAAATCCTGCTCCATTCAGCCATGGCCTGCCGTGCCGCTGCATCGGGGTCTGTGCCCAGCTGAAAAACAACATCCAGCGCATGATCTCCCTGCTGTCCGTCACCAAGCCTTGTAAATTGAATGCTGCTTCCGGTCAGATTCATGCTGTTGATGATCCGAGCAAGGATTTCCTCCTCGGTGCCTCCCTGGTCTACCGCTTCTCGCAGAGCTTTTTCCAGATCGGGGTCACTGTCAACCGCAATATTTTTATAGTAACCGTCCAGCAAATCCAGGATAACCTCCGTCAGGGGGCCGCTTCCTCCACATCCTGTCAGTACCAGGCACAGGGCCAGGGCCACCGACAGCAGCACAGCCATACATTTTTTGAGATACATTTTTCTCCCTCCTTCTGATTTTTGTTCGGCAAAGTGTACCTTTCCGAACAATTTCAGAGGAGAAATTCATTCTCTTGATGTATTGCTATTATGTAGAATTTTTGTTATAATTTTAGCAAGAAACTCCGTGTTTTGCCCGTTCGGAAAGGTACACTTTTTCGAACGGGTTTTCCTTTTCCCGCAGACACAGAAAGCCGCCGGCACAACGTGCCAGCGGCTTTCTGCGTTAGGAGAAGCTTACGTCTCTATGATGAGGGGATCTATGACAGATTCAGTGGGTCCCGCGCAGGCGGGGCCAGGGCCGTCTTAGTTCAGGACGGTCAGCTCGGTCTCCACGTCGAAGACATGGACCTTGCGAGGATCGAAGGCAACGCGGACGGTATCGCCATGGCGAGCCTTGGAGGTGGGGGACACACGAGCGGTCATCTTGTTGCCCTTGTAGTCCAGGTACAGGTAAATCTCGGCGCCCATCATTTCGGAAACCTCGACCTCAGCGTTCAGCTGGCAGTCGGTGTGCTTTGCCATAAACTCGGGCTCGTCGTCGATGTCCTCGGGACGGATGCCCATCTTGACCTTCTTGCCGACATAAGCGTCCAGCTTGCCGTCAGCGGTCTTGTCCTTGGGCAGGGGAACGATGTCGCCGCCCAGGTCGATGCCGTACTGGTCGCCCTTCTTGGTGACGATGCCGTCCAGGAAGTTCATCTGGGGGCTGCCGATGAAGCCTGCGACGAAGGTGTTGCAGGGGTAATCGTACAGGTTCTGCGGGGTATCGACCTGCTGGATGATGCCATCCTTCATGACGACGATGCGGTCGCCCATGGTCATAGCCTCGGTCTGGTCGTGGGTAACGTAGATGAAGGTGGTAGCCAGCTTCTTGTGCAGCTTGATGATCTCGGTGCGCATGCTGGTACGCAGCTTAGCATCCAGGTTGGACAGGGGCTCGTCCAGCAGGAAGACAGCCGGGTTACGGACCATGGCGCGGCCCAGGGCGACACGCTGACGCTGACCACCCGACAGAGCCTTGGGCTTGCGGTCCAGCAGGTGCTCGATCTCCAGGATCTTGGCGGCCTCGTGGACGCGCTTGTCGATCTCATCCTTCGGGGTCTTGCGCAGCTCCAGGCCGAAAGCGATGTTCTTGTAAACGGTCATGTGGGGGTACAGAGCGTAGCTCTGGAACACCATGGCGATATCACGATCCTTGGGAGGAACGTCGTTGATCAGGCGGCCGCCGATGTACATCTCGCCCTTGGAGATCTCCTCCAGGCCGGCGATCATGCGCAGGGTGGTGGACTTGCCGCAGCCCGAGGGACCGACGAAGATGATGAACTCTTTGTCCTGGATCTCGAGGTTGAAGTCGGTGACGGACGGGGCGGTAGCGCCCGGGTAAATCTTGTAGATGTGCTGGCAGCTAATCGAAGCCATGGTGTTGCCTCCTATATACAATGGACGGTGTTTCAAACGTTCTTGGATGGCCCTTGACGGGGCTCTCACTTGCTGGTACTATAATAGCAGATATTTTTGTGATATGATATAGCATTTTATTGATTAGAGGTGTCGGATATTGATTTATCATTGGGAATCCACCGCCGCCCTGGCTGCCGTACGGGACGAACAGACCGACGCCCCCCTGATCCTGTCCGGCGAAGGGCTGTGGGTCTGTCTGCTGTCCAGCGGCAGCTGCACCGCCGCCATGGGGGATCTGTCGGGCTCTCTGCCCCCGCTTCCCCCCAAGCCGGTGGAGGCCGGCGGCCTGATTCTGAGCCGCGGCCCCCTGGTGCTGACGCCGTCGGGCGAATGTCATTTTCTCTGTCTGATGCTGACCGGCTCGGCCCCGGCCCAGATGCTGGCCGGCCTGCCGGAACAGCCCTTTTCCGCCCGGGGCGAGACCTGCCCCGGCGCCGCCGAGCTGATGGGCCGTCTGGCCGGAGAGGAAGCCGGTTCCAGCCGGTCGGTGAGCCAGCAGGTCTTTACCCTGCTGTGCGAGCTGGCCACTGCCGACAGCGCCGCCCCTCCCCTGCCCCCGCTGGCCGCGGCGGCCATTGAGGACATCCGCCAAAACTACGCCGGCCTCTACGGCGTGGAGGAGCTGAGCGAGCGGCTGAGCGTCTCCAAAAGTCATCTGATCCGGGTGTTTACGGCGGCGGTGGGGGTGCCGCCGGGACGCTATCTCACCGGGGTGCGGATTGAAGCCGCCATGAAGCTGCTGCTGCACCGGGAATACAGCTTGGACGTGGTGGCCAGCCTCTGCGGCTTTTCAGGGGCCAACTACCTGTGCCGGGTCTTTAAAAAGGAGACCGGCCAGACCCCGGCCCAGTGGCGGGCCGCGGCGGCCCGCACCGCCATCGCCGACCTGTCCGCCGACGAGCGCACCCGCGAACAGGAAATGTTCATCTGACCCCTGCGGCCTTGACAAACGCCGCAAAGGGTTTATAATATGTAATTGGTTACCTATTTACGAGAGGTGGGACAAAACGGACTATGATGCCTTTTGGTCTGAAAATTGCCATCATCAACCGGGCTTTCCGCAAGAAGCTGGACGAAAAAGCCGCCGCCATGGGGCTGACCTCGGTTCAGCTGCGGGTGCTGGGTTCCATCAGCCGGCTGGAGGCCGCCGGTGCGGCCGAAATCCACCAGAACGATCTGGAACGGCTGGAACACGTCACCCACCCGGCCATGACCAAAATGCTCCAGCGCCTGGAGAGCAAGGGCCTGATCTCCTGCACCCCCAGCGCCCAGGACCGCCGGTACAAGAAAATCACCTGTACCGACCAGTCCGCTGGCATCCACAAGATGATTCTGGAGCAGGACGCGGAAGTCTTTGCCGAGCTGTGCCGGGACCTGACCGACAGCGAAAAGGCGGCCTTCAACGCCCTGGCAGACCGGATTCTCCAGAACATCGACGCCGAATAACCCCAGACGCCTTCCCGGGCGGTGTGCGGTGGAATCTTCCCTGCACACTGCCTCCTTTTTGCCCTAATAGGTAACCAGTTACTTATATAGTCAAAGGAGAGTATGAGAAATGGAACAAACGACACCCCAAAATCAAAGCTCCTTCGCCACCGAACCCATTGGCCGGCTGATCGCCAAGTTCGCCATCCCCTGCGTCATCTCGCTGCTGGTGAACTCCCTGTACAACATTGTGGACCAGATTTTCATCGGCTGGGGCGTGGGCTATCTGGGCAACGGCGCCACCAACGTGGTGTTCCCCATCACCATTGTGGCCCTGTCCCTGTCCCTGATGATCGGCGACGGCGGCGCCGCCTATCTGAGCCTGAAACTGGGCGAAGGCGACCTTGAAAACGCCCGCAAGGGCGTGGGCAACGCCATCGTCCTGGTGACGGCGGTCAGCATCATCCTGGCCGCGGTCTTTCTGGTGTTCATCAACCCCATTCTGAACCTGTTCGGCGCCACCGACGTGCTGCGGCCCTACGCCCTCCAATAAGGCTGGATCATCGGCGCGGGCCTGCCCTTCATGATGATTCCCGGCGCCCTCAACTCCATGATCCGCGCCGACGGCAGCCCCAAATACGCCATGTTCTCGATGGCTCTGGGCGCCATCATCAACACCATCTTTGACCCGGTCTTTATCTTTGTCTTCCACATGGGGGTCCAGGGCGCGGCCATCGCCACCGTCATGGGCCAGGTAGCCTCCTTTATTGTGTCGGTGGCCTATCTGCCCCGGTTCAAGTCCCTGCGGTTCCAGGCTTCCTCGTTCCGGCTGAAGAGCCGCACCTGCGGCAGCATCCTCAGCTTCGGCGTCAGCGGCTTTATCACCCAGTTCGCCATCACCATCGTCATGGCCCTGACCAACAACCTGCTGGCCTCCTACGGCGTCAAAAACTACACCCGGGTCAAAAAGGCCCTGGACATCGCCTTTGTCCTGTCCGAGATCGTCTCCATTGTCGCCTTCCTGATCTTCCAGTTCACCCCCATGACCATCGTCTCCCTGTTTGGCTCGGAGGAAGGGCTGTACAACGAGTTCGCCGTCATGGCCTTCCGCATCTTCCTGCTGCTGTGCCCCCTGACCGGCTTCCAGACGGTGGTGGCGGTCTACCTCCAGGCGGTGGGCAAACCCATCAAGTCGGCCATCCTGTCCCTGGCCCGTCAGATCATCTTCTTTGTCCCTGCGGCCCTGATCCTTCCCCGGTTTCTGGGCGTCACAGGCGTTCTGTGGACCGGCCCCGTGGCGGACGGTCTGGCCTTCCTTCTCTCGCTGGGCCTGCTGCTGTACGAGCGCAGCCTGCTGAAAAAGGCCGAGGCCGCTGCCTGAGCCTGTCCCCCATCCCATGAAAGGAGCACATCGCAACATGAAAAACCGAGTCATCACCATCAGCCGT
The DNA here is from genome assembly GCF_002160175.1 of Faecalibacterium sp. An192. Taxonomy (NCBI): domain Bacteria; kingdom Bacillati; phylum Bacillota; class Clostridia; order Eubacteriales; family Oscillospiraceae; genus Faecalibacterium; species Faecalibacterium sp. An192. Next base: position 97,486 of record NZ_NFKB01000001.1, on the reverse strand, counting down.
GAATTTGGCAGCGGCGGCCGCACCATCGGCAAAAAGACGGCGGAAGCCCTGGGCATCCCCTGCTACGACCAGGAACTGATCCAGAAAATCGCCGCCGAGAGCGGCTTCCACGAGAGCTACGTCCAGGACGCGGCAGAGGACTCCACCGGCGGCTTTCTGGCCTCTGCCTTCGCCCATCATCCCCAGGGCCACAGCAACGCCGACTACCTCTGGAAAATCCAGTACAAGATCATCACCGAGCTGGCCCAGAAGGGCCCCTGCGTGATTGTGGGCCGCTGCGCCGACTACATCCTGCGGGACACCGCCGACTGTCTGCGGGTGTTCATCCACGCCGACCCGGCGTTCCGGGCCGACCGGATTGTCCGGGTGTACGGCGAGCGGGAGGAATCCCCCCAGCAGCGCATCCGGGACAAGGACAAGCGCCGGGCCGCCTATCACCGGTTCTACACCGACATGAAGTGGGGCCACGCCCAAACTACGACCTGACCCTCAACAGCGGCACCCTGGGCATTGACCGCTGTGTCCAGATCATCACCCAACTGTATTGAGCCCAGGCCCCGCCGGGCGGCACAGGTTTTCCCGCCGGGCAGGGTTCCAACCGGTATCCTTGGGGGCGGACTCTGCACGGCTCCTTTGGATTTCATTCTCCCTCTTTCCTCTTTGCGGCATCCCAAAAAAGCGCCCCCGCCTAGGGCTGGCATCCGGTTGTTTCCGGATTTGGCCGGCACAGGGCGGGGGCGCTTGTGTTTTGAAACAGTCTCAGGTCAGCCAGTGGACCCGGGCCGGGTCATAGCGGTCCTGGGGCTTCGGCTCCACGGCGGGATAGCCGCAGGCGATGATGGCAAAGACATACAGGTCCTCCGGCAGGTTCAGGGCCTGGGCGGTAGCTTCCATCCGCATCTCAATGGGGGCAATGCCCAGCCACACCGCGCCCAGTCCCTGGGACACCGCCTCCAGCAGAATGTTTTCTGCGGCGGCGGAACAGTCGATCTGGGCGTATTCGGGCCGGCTGCAGTTGCGGCGGCAGCAAATCACAATCCCCAGCGGCGCGCCTTTCAGGCTCAGGGCATAGAGGCTGCATGCGGCCAGGGCATCCAGGGTCTCCCGGTTGGTGACGGCGTAAAATTCCCAGGGCTGCTGGTTTCGGGCCGAGGGGGCCGCCATAGCGGCCCGCAGAAGCTGTTCCACCTTCTCCTGTTCCACCGGACGGGGCTCAAACTGCCGGACGCTGGCCCGGCTGAAAATCTCATTCATAAGGGTTTCCTCCGCTGTGTTTCCGGTCGGCAGAAAGGGCGGCCATCGCCGCCCGCTCTGGGGCCTGTGGGTTCAACCTACCACACAAGTGGTGTTTTTGTCAAGGGCTCCAAACCAAAAGCGGCACCATCCCGCAGGACAGTGCCGCTTGCATGATGCCGAATCTTCTCAGAAGGTCAGTTCGCCCTTGGGATCCCGGGTCATCAGGGCGTTGACGGCGTCGGCGGGGTTCATCCCCTGGTTCACCACGGCGTTCACGGCCCGGACGATGGGCATATCCACCTGGTAGCGCTCGCTCAGCTCGATGGCAGCCGGCAGGGCATTCATGCCTTCCACCACCATGCCCACTTCCTTGACCGCCTGCTCGGGGGTGCGGCCCTGGCCAATCAGCTGGCCGGCCCGGTTGTTCCGGCTGTGCTGGCTGGTGGCGGTGACGATCAGGTCGCCGATGCCGGCCAGGCCCGCAAAGGTGTGGATATTGCAGCCCATGGCGGTGCCCAGACGGGCAATCTCGGTGATGCCGCGGGTGATGAGGGCAGCGCGGGTATTATCGCCATAGCCCAGGCCGGTGGAAATGCCCACGCCCAGCGCGATGACGTTCTTGAGGGCGCCGCACAGCTCCACGCCCTTGATATCGGGGTTGGTGTACACCCGCATGCACTTGTTGGTGAAGGCGTCCTGCACAATGGAGGCCGCCTCGGTGTCGGCCGAGGCCGAAACAATGGTGGTGGGCAGATCCAGCGCCACTTCTTCGGCGTGGGTGGGGCCGGACAGGGCCACCAGCCGGAAACCGCGGGGGCCGTCCTCTTTGGCCAGCTCATCGGCCAGAACCTCGGTCATGGTGAACAGGGTCTCGGGCTCGATGCCCTTGGCCACATCCACAATCAGCTGGCCATACCGGATGAAGGGCCGGGCCTTGGCCGCCGTGGAGCGGACAAACACCGAGGGAACCGCAAAGACCAGAATATCCTGGCCGCTGCACACTTCCTCCAGATCCTTGGTGAAGCGGAGCGACTGGGGCAGAACCATCCCCGGCAGGTTGGGGTGAACCCTCGTCTGGGCGAGGTCGTCGATCTCCTTCGGAATAGCGGACCAGACCAGCACATCGCTGCCGCTCACCGACAGCATCCGCGCCAGCGCGATTCCCCAGGTGCCTGCACCCAAAATACCAATTTTCCGTGCCATTGCTCGCAACCTCCGTCTTTTCTTGCTGCCCTGGGCGGGCGTTCGTTCTGTTCTTTTATTGTACCCAAAAGCACAGGCCCCGTCAAGCCGGGCGGCGGCCGCCGGCCAGCTTCCAGACCATCAGGGCAATCAGGTAATTTTCTCCCAGAATCACCACCGCCCACACACAGGATGCCCAGAGGGGCTGGTCATAAACATAGAGGAACGGGTACGGCCCTTTATACAGCTTGGCAACGTTGGCCGCCAGAGCCACACTGCCATACAGCAGGGTGGGAATCATGGCGCGGCGGACGGTCTGGCGGGGCATGGGGCTGCTGCGCTCCAGCAGCACAAAGGAGAGGAATGCCGCCACCGGGTTGAGGAAGTGGTTGTACAGCATCGAGCTGGTCAGCAGCAGGACGTAATGTCCGTCGGGGCCGTAGATGGGGGCCAGCACAAACACCACCGTCAGGAACGTCATCATCAGGCAGCTGGTGGCAACGTACTTGAGGGTGCGGACCCACAGGGGCAGTTCCCGGCCGGTGACCAGACATCCCATCTGGCAGACCGCCGTCACCAGGCAGCCCCCCATGGCGAACAGGTTGGACAGCTCGGTATAAAACAGAAACATTTCCTCATGTACGCCGCTCCAGCTCAAGGGGATGGCCTTCAGCTCCATCCAGACGATGGACAGGTTCGCCAGAATGGACAGCAGTTTTTGCAGGCGGCTCGTGTGCATACAGTTCCCTCCTAACCTCTGGGACATACCGGACCGGTCCCGCCTCACCCCGAAGCCAGGTCCCCGGGCGTGTGTCTCCAGATGCGCCAAGAGCGGGCCTTTTCAGCCCGCCCTGTGCGCAGATTTTGATGTGTGACACCGCGCCGCCCCGCCGGCCCGGAGGACGGCAGAGAACGGCGCGGAAACAATTACTTTGCGGTGTTGATGAAGTGGCGGTTATCCACCAGGTACTTGATGCCCGAAATGGCGGTGACGGCAGCCACCAGCCAGCACAGCGCCACGCTCACCATCATCACGACCCCTTCGTTGGTGGGGCCGGCCAGAGCGGCGGCGAAGTAATAGAAGATGATGCTGAGCATCTGGAGCACCGTTTTCACCTTGCCCCACATGTTGGCGGCGATCACCTTGCCGTCCTTGGCGCCGGCAGCCACCATCCGCAGACCGGACACGGCAAACTCACGGGCCAGAATGATGGACAGCACCACCGGCGAACAGACGCCGTCCCGCATCATATACAGGAAGGCCACGGTGGTCAGCAGCTTATCCGCCAGAGGGTCGGCAAACTTGCCGAAATCGGTAATCATCCCCCACTTGCGGGCCAGATGGCCGTCCAGATAGTCGGTGAAGCTGGCCAGGGCAAAGACCACGCCGGCGGCCAGGTACCACATGGGCTGATAGCCCGCCGCCCCGTACTGGGTCAGGGAAGCAAACACCATGAACACCGGCACCAGAAGGATGCGGGCCAGGGTCAGTTTATTGGGCAAGTTCATCGAAGATTCCTCCTCTTATACTCCAAAACGTCTTATTATTTTCGTTTATGACGCTTTGTATTGCATCCAAACCGCCGTTCCATTTTACGCAGCGGCATTCTGCTTTTACGCATTCCCGTCGGTAGTATCCTCAGCCACCCGGCCATACAGGTCGTAGAGATCGCTCTCCTCCACCCGGATGTCGTAGAATTCGCCGGGATACAGGGGTTCCTCGCTGGCGACGCAGACGGCGCCGTCGATCTCGGGGGCGTCGGCGGCGGTGCGGCAGAGATACAGGCCGCTCTCGTCGTCCAGGCCGTCACAGATCACCCGCAGGGTCTGGCCCACCTTTTCGGCCTGCTTGCGGGCCATGATGCCGGTCTGAATGTCCATCACAATCTCGGCGCGGCGGGTCTTGGTCTCCTCGTCCAGCTGGCCCTCCATGGAGGCAGCTTTGGTGTTCTCCTCGGCGGAGTAGGCAAAGCAGCCCAGGCGGTCAAACTGAACCTCCTTGACAAACTCGCACAGCTCCTCGAACTGCTCCTCGGTCTCGCCGGGGAAACCGGCGATGAGGGTGGTCCGCAGGGCGATGCCGGGGATGGCCGCCCGCAGGCGGGCGATGACGTCCAGCAGCTCGGACCGGGTGGAGCGGCGGTTCATATTGTGGAGAATCTGGTCGTTGCAGTGCTGGATGGGAAGGTCCAGATAGGGCAGGACCTTCTGGTTCCGCTGCATGGCGGCGATGAAGTCGTCGGTGATCCGCTCGGGATAGGCGTAGAGAATGCGAATCCACTCAATGCCCTCAATGGCGTTGAGCCGGTCCAACAGGGTGCAGATGCTGCCGGGCTTGCCCCAGTCCTCGCCGTAGGCGGTGGGGTCCTGGGCCACCACAATCAGCTCCTTGACCCCCTCGCTGGCCAGCCACTGGGCCTCGGCCACGCAGTCGTCCATGTCGCGGCTCTGGAGCGGGCCCCGAATCAGGGGGATGGCGCAATAGTGGCAGCGGTTGTTGCAGCCCTCTGCAATCTTTAAGTAGGCGTAATGGGCCGGGGTGCCGATGACGCGCTTGCCGCCCAGGGGGAAGTCCCGCTTAGGGCCGTAGGTCTCCAGCTGCTCGCCGCCCGCCACCCGGGCCGCAATCTGATCGATGATCCGGTTGGAAGCACAGCCCACCACCGCGTCCACCTCGGGGATCTCGGTGCGGATCTGGCTGCGGTAGCGCTCGGCCAGGCAGCCGGTCACCACCACTTTCAGGTTGGGGTTCTGCTGCTTGTAGCTGCAGGCCTCCAGAATATTCTCAATGGCCTCGGTCTTGGCGCTCTCAATGAAGCCGCAGGTATTGACCAACACCATATCGGCTTCGGCGATGTCCGCCACCGTCTCATGCCCTGCGGCCAGCAGGGTGTAGACCATCCCATCCAGGTCCACCTGGTTTTTGGGACAGCCCAGGGATACACAGGCAATTTTCATAAAAGTCGCTCGTCTTTCTTGTCTGGTTTGCTTTCAGGTCGATGTTTCGGGGTCAAAATCCAGCGCCTGCCGGATGACCCGGTGGGGAAATCCACGCCGCGCCAAAGCTGCCGCCACCAGGTCCCGCCGGCCTGCGGCCAGCTTGGCCCGATAGGTCCCCTTCACCAGGGCCAGAGCGGCCTCCAGCTCGGGGTCGCCGCCCTCATCATCGGTGGCATAGGCGGCCTCCAGGGCGGCGTCAATCTGGCTGTCGGTGAGGCCTTTGTTTCGCAGGGCCATGGCGGCCGCCAGACGGCTTTTCCGGGCCCGCTGCAGGCTGCCGGCCTTGACGGCGGCGTACCGCGCGTCATCCAGCAGGCCCGCCTCCACCAGTCCGGCCACCGCTGCGGCAGCGGCCTCGGGGGTGAAGCGGGCGCAGAGTTTTTCGTACAGCTCCGCCGAGGCATAGTCCCGCCCGGCCAGCATGGCCAGGGCCCGGGTGCGGGCCTCGCTGGGATCTTCCGACAATTCCTGGGGCTTTTTGCGCTGCCAGGCCATGGATTAGTCCTCCACCATGATGTCCAGCTCGCTCTCGCTGCTGGGGGCCGGAGCCTTCACCACCGGGCCGGCGTCCTTATCGTCCTTGACGGCGGCGGTCTTGGCCTCCTGAGCGGCCACGGCGGCGCTGCCCTTGGCCAGGGCGCCGCGGCGGCCGGTGGAGTAGAGCTTATCGGCATTGGCGCGGATCTGGCTCTCAATGTCGTTGGCAATCTCGGGGTTATCGGCCAGGAACTGCTTGGCGTTGTCGCGGCCCTGACCCAGGCGGATATCCCCATAGTTGAACCAGGCGCCGCTCTTCTGGACAATGCCCAGTTTGACGCCCACGTCCACCAGCTCGCTCATCTTGGAGATGCCCTGGCCGAACATGATATCAAACTCGGCCTCACGGAAGGGAGGTGCCACCTTGTTCTTGACCACCTTGGCCCGGGTGTGGTTGCCGATGAACTGGCCGGAGGAATCCTTCAGGCCCTCCACGCGGCGCACGTCGATGCGGACCGAGGCGTAGTACTTCAGTGCCCGGCCGCCGGTGGTGACCTCGGGGTTGCCGTACATGACGCCCACCTTCTCACGCAGCTGGTTGATAAAGACGCAGACGGTGTTGGTCTTGCCGATGACCGAGGTCAGCTTGCGCATGGCCTGGCTCATGAGGCGGGCCTGCAGGCCCACGTGGCTGTCGCCCATCTCGCCCTCGATTTCGGCCCGGGGAACCATGGCGGCCACCGAGTCGATGATGACGGCGTCAATGGCGCCCGACCGGACCAGGGCCTCACAGATCTCCATGGCCTGCTCGCCGGTGTCGGGCTGGCTGACCAGAAGGCTGTTGATGTCCACACCCAGGGCCGCCGCATAGTTGGGGTCCAGGGCGTGCTCTACGTCGATGAAGGCCACCTCGCCGCCCTTCTTCTGGGCCTCGGCCAGAATGTGGAGGGCCAGCGTGGTCTTGCCGCTGGATTCGGGTCCGTAAATCTCAATGATACGGCCGCGGGGCACGCCGCCCACGCCCAGAGCCAGGTCCAGGCCCAGGCTGCCGGTGGAGATGGCCTCCACCTGCAGGGCGGCGCTGTCGCCCAGCTTCATGATGGCGCCCTTGCCAAACTGTTTTTCAATCTGGGCAAGCGCTGTGGTCAACGCCTCTTTCTTTGCGTCGGGCTCTGTTTTCTTGACGGCCGAAGCCACTGCGGTATTCTGATTTTTTGCCATACCCTGATGCTCCTTTACTGGTTTTTCAATAAGAATTGTGTTCTCCTATAGTATACCACAAATCAGGAGAATTACAACAGTAAGTTGTGAATTTCTTCCAGAAAAACGGTTCCGTCAGGCCCGGGCTGTGATACAGCGGTCGTTGCAGTTGTAGTCCTGGCGGCAGGCGATGTCATGCCAGCCCGCCTGGGCCAGCAGGTCGGACACAGCCTGGCGCTGCTGCCAGCCAATTTCCAGCACCAGCGCCCCGCCGGGGCGCAAAGCTGCCCGGTAATGGTCCGCCAAAGCCCGGTAGAAGTCCAGTCCATCCTCCCCTGCGGCCAGAGCCATGGCGGGCTCCCGGGCGGTTTCGGGCTGGAGGGCAGCCATCTCATCGGCGGTGAGGTAGGGCGGATTGGAGACGATCAGGTCCAGCTCTCCCTGGGGCAGGGTCTCCCAGTAGGTGAACAGGTCTCCTTCCTCCACCTGGACCGCCGCCGGCGTTGGGCTGCTGAAGCCCAGAGAGGCATACAGAGCCTCCTCCGCGAAGGCGTCCGGCTCCAGCAGGTCCTCCATGCCGCCGGGGGCGGCATCCGGCCCCGCCAGGGCACAGCGGGCATTCTGCCGGAGATAATGCAGGGCCTCGGGACTCTTTTCCAGGCAGGTGACCTGGGCGTCGGGGCGAAGGGCCTTTACCCCCAGCCCCAGACAGCCGGTGCCGGCGCAGAGGTCCAGCACTTTGGGCCGGGCCACGCCGTCCAGCATCTGGACCGCCGCTTCGGCCACCACTTCGGTATCAGCCCGGGGACAGAGAACCCCCGGCCCCACCGCCAGTTCAAAGTTCAAAAAGGGCCATCGGCCGCAGATGTACTGCAAGGGTTCCCGGGCGGCCCGCCGGGCGGTGACCTTTTCCAGGCGGTCGGTCTCCTCGGGGCTGAGGGGGCGGTCCGAGAGGCGGGGGTCCCGCCCTGCCGCCAGCCGGAACAGTTCCCGGGCGTCAAAGTCGGCGTCGGGGCATCCGGCGGCCTCCAGCCGCGCCTGGACCTCAGCCAGGGCCTGGCGCGGGGTCATGCCGGCGGTCACCAGCGGCCCTCCTCGGGCTTTTCGGGCAGCACCGGCTTGACCGCCTCGATGGCCACCTCGATCATGGAGTCGTCCGGCTCAAAGACGGTGAGCCGCTGGACCCACAGGCCCGGCTGGCGCACCAGATGGCTCAGCAGGCTGTCCGACCGGCCGCACCATTTCAGCAGCTCATAGCTGATGCCCATGACCAGGGGCAGCAGAAGCAGTTTCAGCACCACACGCAGGCCGGCATTGCTCCAGGGCAGGACGCTGTACAGGAACACGCTGACAATCACCACCAGGATCAAAAAGCTGGTGCCGCAGCGGGGATGAAACCGGGTGTATTTGCGGACGTTCTCCACCGTCAGCTCGTCCCCTGCCTCATAGCAGGCGATGGTCTTGTGTTCGGCGCCGTGATAGCGGAACACCCGCTCGATCTCCTTCATCCGGGAGATCAGGGCCATGTAGGACAGGAAGATGGCCACCTTGAGGACGCCCTCAATGATGACCCGGGGCCAGCGGCCCAGCTCCACAAAGTGGCCGATGCCCGCCACCACCAGGGTGGGCAGGACGGTAAAGAGCAGAATTGCGCCCAGGCCGCCCACGACGGCGGCGCCGGTCAGGAGGATTTTCTCGGCCTTTTCGCCCAGATGCTCCCCCACCCACTTTTCAAAGGCGGTTTCCTCTTCCTCCTCGTAGTCGTCCCCCATACTCACCTGGGCGGAATACATCATGTACCGGTAGCCCACCACCAGGCTCTCAATCATGGAGACGGCGCCCCGCAGGATGGGAATTTTCATCCAGGTCTTGCGGGCGGGCACCGGGTCAATCTTGGTGTCGATCTCCCCGTCCGGCTTGCGGACGGCGCAGCAGATCAGCTTGGGGCCCCGCATCATGATGCCTTCCATCAATGCCTGGCCGCCCACGCTGGTCTTGAAGCATTCTTTTTTGGTTTGATGGTTCATTGGTCTTGTTACTCCTGTTTCTAGGCTGAAGCCGGCCCGCCGGGCCGGAGCCTCTTATATTTTATACAGCGGCAGACCCAGGGTCACGACGGTGCCGCGGCCCAGGGTGCTGCGCAGGTCCAGGGTGCCGTCCAGGGCGGTCATGATGGAATTCACCAGAGCCAGCCCGATGCCGCTGCCCCGCACCGCGTTGCGTCCTTTCACAAACTTGGCCTTGACGCTGCCCAGGTCCTCGGGGGGAATGCCCCGGCCCTGGTCGATGATCTCAATAAAGGCCTTATACTCTCCCGTCCACAGCTTGACGGTGATCCGTCCGCCGGGGGCCGAATATTTGATGGCGTTGTCCAGAATATTGATGAACACCTGACGCAGCCGGTCGGGGTCTGCGTAGACGGGGATCATCTCCTCCGGCTCGGTGTAATTCAGCTCCAGCCCCTCCTGGAGCATCCGGGGCTCACAGAACAGCAGGGCGTCGGTGAGCTCGGCCACCAGGTCCAGCGGGCGGCACTCCATATGGATGCCGCCATTTTGCAGCCGGCTGAAATCCAGCAGCTCCTCCACCATGTTGTACAGGCGGCCGGTCTCGCTGTGGATGATTTCCAGCCCCTTGCGGTAGTTGTCGTCCTCAGGGTCGTCCAGGCTTTCCAGGGTTTCCACCCACCCCCGGATGGAGGTCAAGGGGGTGCGCAGCTCATGGGACACCGAGGAGATGAACTCGTTTTTCATCTTCTCGGTCTCGGCCAGGCCTTGGGCCATCCGGTTGATGCTGCCCCGCAGCCGGTCCATCTCGTCCCGGGGCGGGTTGGTCTCGGGCAGGCGGACGCTCAGGTCGCCCCGGGCGATATCCGCGGCGGCCCGCTCCACCTGGCCCAGGGGCGCCACAATACTGCGGACAAAATACAGGCCCGAGGCGATGGTGAAGCCCACCGCCGCCGCCGACACCAGAATGCTGAGCCAGAAGGCATTGTCAATCTGGCGCCGCACCAAAGCCAGGCTGGTGACCAGGCGCATGGCCACGATCTCCTCGGCGGCATAGGGCACCAGGCAGCACACCGACATGACCAGTTCCCCGGTGGAGGTGGTGTAAACGGCGGTGCCGTAGCCATCGGGATCGGTCTGGGCCTCCTCAAAGTCCTCGTTCACGATGATGCCGGCGGCGCTGGTGCCGCTGGTGCTGGCGATGACGTTGCCCTGGCCGTCCAGCAGCATGAATTCGTATTTATCCTTGTCGGAGAACTGTTCCACCATCCGGCGCAGAGCCAGGCTGCGGCTGGCGGCGGTCCGCTGGAAGGTATCGCCGCTGTAGACCTTGAGCTGGCCGCTGATGGAGGAAAACCTCCGGTACATACTCTGTTCCACCCCATCGTAGTAGCCGTGGACGGTGCTGTAGAGGAACATTCCCTCGATCACCATCACCAGCAGGACGGTGACCAGCAGGCTGCCCCGGGCCCAGCGGCGGGTGATGCCGCTGCGCAGGCCGGTGCCGGGGCCCCCGGGGCGCTTAATCCGTTTATGGCGCTTCAGCATGCAGGCTGCGTCACTCCTCCCAGCGGTAGCCATAGCCCCACACCGTCATGATGTGGGTGGGGCTGGAGGGCTCGTCCTCGATTTTCATCCGCAGGCGGCGGATATTGACGTCCACAATCTTCACATCCCCGAAGTAATTCTCACCCCAGACCCCCTTGAGGATCTTTTCCCGGCTGAGGGCGGTGCCAGGGCTGCGGAAAAACAGCTCCATAATCTGGAACTCCACCTGGGTCAGCTCGATGGGCTTGCCGGCCTTCAGCAGAAGGCGGCGGTTTTCGTCCAGGATGAATTCCCCGCTGACCATGGCGGTGGGGGCGCTGCCCTTTTCCCCGCCGCTGCTGCGGCCCACACGGCGGCAGAGGGCCTCCACGCGGGCCAGCAGTTCGCTGACCGAGAAGGGCTTGGTCATATAGTCGTCGGCGCCGATGGACAGGCCCCGGATTTTATCCTGTTCCTGGCCCTTGGCGCTGAGGATGATGATGCCGATTTTCTGGTTGGTGCGGCGGATGGTCTCACAGAGGGAAAAGCCATTCATCCCCGGCAGCATCACATCCAGAATGGCGGCGCTGCAGTCGGGGGCCTGTTCCAGCAGGGTCAGGCCTTCCTCGGCGCTGCCGGCCTCCAGCACTTCCAGGCCGGTGCGGCGCAGGTTCAGGGCGATCATCTCGCGGATGCTGGTCTCGTCCTCTACAACTAGCACTTTTACCATGGTTTAGCCTCCTTACAGGATATAGAACGAGCGGGACAGCCGGTACAGCGGGTCTGCCACCACGGTATCGGGGCCGAACTGCGCCTGCACCAGCTGGTTGGACACCACGCCCAGCCGGGTCCAGCCCGAGGTTCGGTCGGATATATCGGTAATCCGTATGGTCAAATACAGCTGCTGGCCGTCCTGGCTCCGCAGCTCCACTTCATTTTCCCCCGGGCCGTCGGTGAGCAGCAGGCTGCCGTACCATTCCATGGGCAGCTCCAGATAAAAGCTCAGCTCCTCATCCAGAATGCCGAAGCTCTTGCGGGGCTGGGCGCTGGTGTAATCCATCCAGAGGATGAAGTCCATCCGTCGGCCCTGGCTGATGTTGATGAGGCCCGCGCCCTCGGGCTGGGTGGGAATCTCCACCACTCCGTCCTTGTCCAGGTCCCGGCTGGTGAGGTCGGGCACGTTCCGCAGCGACGCCTCATAGAGGGCGTCGGCGCTCACCTGGCGGGCCGGCTCCATCTGCTGGGTCTGTTCGTTGTACCGCAGCAGCACCGAGGCCAGATTGGTGCCCGACACGCCGGTCCAGCCGTCCAGCACCAGATACTGGCCCCCATAGGCCCCCATGCCGGCGGCCAGGGAGGCGCAGCCGGTGAACTTGTCCGGCGACAGGCCCGACACCATGGCCTGACGGAAGCCGCCCTTCCGGTCCGAGCTCAGCAGCTTGATTTCGGCGTTGCCCTGCTCGTCGGTACCCAGCAGCACCAGATCTTCATAGCCGGTGCCGGTGATGTCCTCAATGATATACTGGTCATAGGGCTCGGCGAAAATCGAATCGATCTCCCCGTCCTGATAGTCATAGACCGCCAGGTAGTTGTCCTCCTGCTGGGCGGTATAGCCCACCAGAATCTGGTTGGCGCCCCCCTCCTGCAGCCGGGCAAACTGGACGGTGTCCACCGTATCGGTGAGGCCCTCGATGGCGTCCTGCACCTGCCAGGCGCCGGTCTCGTCTTTTTGGAGGATGGCCAGACATATATTGGTGGTGTCCGCCACCGTATAGAGGACCGCCGCGTCCTGGACGTTGTCCCCGTCAAAGTCGCTCATGAGAAAGGGCGACAGCAAATCCCCGTTCAGGGGGTATTTCAGCTGGGCGCTCTGGCCCAGCCAGCTGTCCAGCGCCGCCTGAATCTCGCCGTAGTCGCCCTCCAGGCGGGGCGCACGCAGCAGCTCCTCCACTGAGGTCCGCTCCTGTCCCGGCAGGGCGCACCCTGCCAGCAGCGCGGCGGCGCAGACCACCGCCGCCAGCCTTGTCCAAGCCTTCAAGGACGCTCCCCCTTTCCATGGTGTTGCGGCGGGCTGTGGCCGCACCGCAGTAAGCTCTTTTATTATACTATTGAATTGTGACGATTTCTAGCTTGGCTTTGAGAAAATCGCCGCCGTCCCCCTCCCGCGCCAAAATCCGCCCCCTCCTCCCAAAAAGCAGACCGGGCGGCAGCCGGGGCGCAGGACCCGGGATGCAGGCCCGGTCCGGCGTGCCGTTCTGAGGATGGACAGCGGCCCCGGGACGCAAAAAAGCCCCCGTCCTTGCGGACAGGGGCCATACGCTTTATCTAAGATTAGACCAGCTCGAGGATTGCCATCTCGGCGGCATCGCCGCGGCGGACGCCAATCTTCACGATGCGGGTGTAGCCGCCGTTGCGGTCAGCGTACTTGGGGCTGATCTCGTCAAACAGCTTCTTTGCCACATCTTCCTTGGTGATGTAGCCGTAAACCTGGCGCTTGGTGTGCAGGTCACTGCTCTTACCCAGGGTGATCATCTTCTCGGCCATGGAACGAACGTCCTTGGCACGGGTAACAGTGGTCTCGATCTTGCCATTCTCTAACAGGTAGGTGACCATGGCGCGCATCATAGCCTTGCGGCTGTCGGTGGTCCTACCGAGCTTTCTGGTACCGGGCATCCCGTTTCACTCCTTAAACAATTTTAGTTATCATCGTCTGTGTTCAGCTTGAAGCCGAGCGAGTCAAGCTTCGCCATGACTTCCTCCAGGCTCTTGCGGCCCAGATTGCGGACTTTCATCATTTCGTCCTCGCTCTTGCTGACCAGGTCTTCCACCGTGTTGATGCCTGCACGCTTCAGGCAGTTGAAGGACCGGACGCTCAGGTCCAGCTCCTCGATGGTCATCTCGAGGGCCTTTTCCTTGTCGTCGGTGGTCTTCTCCACCATGATCTCAGTGCCGGCGGCTTCGTCCGACAGGTTGACGAACAGGTTCAGGTGCTCGGTCAGCACGCGGGCGGCAAGGCTCACAGCCTCCTGCGCGTTGATCGTGCCATCCGTCCAAACCTCGAGGGTCAGCTTGTCGTAGTCGGTGATCTGGCCTACGCGGGTGTTGTCCACGCTGTAGTTCACCTTCAGCACGGGGGTATAAATGCTGTCGACGGGAAGAGTATTGATGTCATTCTTCTCGACGATGCTCTGCTTGTTGCGCTCTGCGGGCACATAGCCGCGGCCCTTGTCGAAGGTCAGCTCCATGACGAGCCGGCCGCCCTCGCCCAGGGTAGCAATGTGCCATTCAGGATTCAGGATCTCGATCTCGTCGCCCTGTTTGATGCTGTCAGCAGTGACCTCACAGGGGCCCACTGCCTCGACACGCACCGTTTTGGGGCCGTCAGAGTACAGCTTTGCAGCAATACCCTTCAGGTTCAGGACAATTTCGGTAACGTCTTCCTTGACGCCCTCAATGGTGGAGAACTCGTGGACTACGCCGTCGATCTTGACACTGGTCACGGCGACACCGGGCAGAGAAGACAGAAGAACTCTGCGCAGGCTGTTGCCCAGCGTGATGCCGAAACCGCGCTCCAGAGGTTCTGCTACGAATTTACCGTAGCGGCCGTCAGGCGAGAGGCTCGCCGTTTCGATTTTGGGACGTTCAATCTCCATCATATCAATGTCCTCCTTGTAAAACCGACGTCACCATCGGCCCATTCTGCAATTCTGAAAAGAATCCGGCGGGCTGTCCCTGCGGGCATCCGCCCAATGGGATTACTTGGAGTACAGCTCGACGATGAGATGCTCGGCGACTTCGTAATCGATGTCGCTGCGCTCGGGCAGACGGGTAACGGTGCCCTTCAGGGTACCGGCCTCGCGCTCCAGCCAGGCGGGCAGAGCCACAACGGGTGCCTCGGGGCCGGTCAGCTTGGCAAACTTAGCCGAAGAACGGCTGGACTCGCGGACCTCGACCACGTCGCCGGCCTTCACCTGGTAAGAGGGGATGTTGACCTTCTTGCCGTTGACGGTGAAGTGGGCGTGGGAGACCAGCTGACGAGCGTCGCGGCGGGTCTGAGCGTAGCCCAGACGGAACACGACGTTGTCCAGACGGCACTCCATCATCTGGAGCAGGTTCTCACCGGTCTGGCCAGGACGGGCAGCGGCCTTTTCAAAGGTGTTGCGGAACTGCTTCTCCAGAACACCGTAGATGAACTTGACCTTCTGCTTCTCCTTCAGCTGCATGGCATACTCAGACTGCTTCTTGCGCATGTTGCCATTGGAGTTGCGGGTAGTATTCTTCTTTGCATAGCCCATGACTGCAGGAGAAATGCCCAGGGCCTTGCAACGCTTTGCGATAGGCTGCGTATTCTTTGCCATAATTTAGTTTCCTCCTTCAATCAGACACGGCGGCGCTTCGGGGGCCGGCAGCCATTGTGGGGGATGGGGGTCACGTCCTTAATCAGGGTGACCTCCAGGCCGGTGGCCTGCAGCGCACGGATCGCGGACTCACGGCCAGCGCCGGGGCCCTTGACGTAGACCTCAACGGTCTTCATGCCATGCTCGATTGCGGTCTTGGCAGCGGTCTCAGCTGCGGACTGTGCAGCAAACGGAGTGCTCTTGCGGCTGCCGCGGAAGTTCAGGCTGCCCGAGGAGCACCAGGAAATAGCGTTGCCCTGCAGGTCGGTGATGGTGACCACAGTGTTATTGAAGGTAGACTGGATGTGAGCCTGACCAGCGACAACGTTCTTGCGCTCTCTGCGCTTGGTACGGACAGCGCCTTTTTTGGCGTTATTAGCATTAGCCATTTCTCAAATCCTCCTTACTTCTTCTTGTTAGCGACCGTGCGCTTGGGACCCTTGCAGGTGCGGGCATTGGTCTTGGTGCGCTGGCCACGGCAGGGCAGATTCTTGCGATGGCGAATGCCGCGGTAAGACTGGATCTCCACCAGACGCTTGATGTCCAGTGCGACGTTGCGGCGCAGGTCACCCTCAACGATGATGTTGGCCTGGTCGATATAATCACGGATCTTGGCTTCTTCCTCACGGGTCAGATCCTTCACGCGGGTATCGGGGTTGATGCCAGTGGCAGCCAGGATCTTGTCCGCAGTGGTGCGGCCGATCCCGTAGACGTAGGTGAGACCTATCTCGATCCGCTTCTCGCGGGGCAGGTCAACGCCGGCAATACGTGCCATAATAATTTCCTCCAAAAATGATCCCATGTCAGTGTCGGGGTCTGCGCCGGGACTCTACGCACTTGACCCCCTAGCGCCGGCTGATTAGCCCTGGCGCTGCTTGTGCTTGGGGTTCTGGCAGATGACCATCACGCGGCCTTTGCGGCGGATGACCTTGCACTTTTCGCAGATGGGCTTCACGGAAGGTTTGACCTTCATGATGTTGAACCTCCTTTTGGTTGGTCCTGGCGTTTATTTGGAACGCCAGGTGATGCGGCCCTTCGTCAGATCGTAGGGCGACATTTCGACTGTGACCTTATCGCCGGGCAGGATGCGGATGAAGTTGGTCCGCAGCTTGCCGGAGATGTGCGCCAGCAGGGTGTGGCCGCTGGGCGTGAGCTTCCCGGTGGCCTTATCCTCGCTCAACATTTCCACCTTAAAGATGGCGTTGGGCATCGCTTCGCGCACGATGCCTTCAATCTCGATAACGTCTTCTTTAGACAAGCTATTTGCCTCCTTATGGATCTGCTCAGTTTGTCTTGTGCGGACGGGGGCAGTGAGCGCCACATACTTCCCTCTGAGCGGCACAAAATCCGCAAACAAGCAGAATGACCCTGCTTGCCGAGAAAGCATCTGGCCTCCACAGCCATTAGTGAATTATACACCTTTTTGCTGCAGAATGCAAGGGGTTTTTTCGTATTTCCGATAAAAATTTCCGCCCTTTTTCAAGAGCGGAAATCTTTCCTTTTTGTGCATTTCGCCGGGGCGAAGCGCCCTCCCCTGTCCGTTCCGATTCGCAGCGGAATCAGAGGGTAAAGTCCGGGTCTTCCCAGCCCAGGGTCATGATTTCGGTGTGGTCCCGGAGGATGGCCACCGAGTGCTCAAAATGAGCAGCCAGGCCGCCGTCCTTGGTCTTGACGGTCCATCCGTCGGACAGAGTCTTGACCTTGGGGCCGTACTGACAGATCATCGGCTCGATGGCGATGGTCATGCCCGGCACCAGCCGCGGGCCGCGGCCGGGGTTGCCGTAGTTGGGCACTTCGGGGTCCTCGTGGAGCTCACGGCCGGTACCGTGGCCCACGAACTCCCGCACCACCGAGAAGCCGGCCTCCTCACAATAAGTCTGGACCGCGTGGCCGATGTCGCCGATGCGGTTGCCAGCCTTGGCCTGGGCGATGCCCAGGTGCAGGGCCTCCTTGGTGACGTCCAGCAGGCGCTGGGCCTCCAGGTCCACCTTGCCCACCGGGAAGGTGCAGGCGTTGTCACCGTTGAAGCCGTCCACCTTGGCGCCGGTGTCAATGCTGACGATGTCGCCCGGGCGGATGATAATGTCATGGGAGGGGATGCCGTGAATGACGGTGTCGTTCAGGCTGATGCAGGCCGACCCGGGGAAGCCGTACAGCCCCTTGAAGTTGGGGGTGCCGCCGTGCTTGACGATGAACTCATAGATGAGCTTATCCAGCTCCCAGGTGGTCATGCCGGCCTCGATGTGCTCGCCGCCGTACTTCAGGGCAGCGGCGCTCAGGGCGTTGGCCCGGCGCATGCCCTCCAGTTCTTTTGCGTTTTTGATCTGAATCAATGCTTATGCCTCCAGGGCTTTCATCACTTCCGCCGTCGTAGCCTCGACGGTGCTGCCGCTCTCCACCACGGCCAGTTTGCCGCGGCTGCGGTAGAAGTCGATCAGGGGTTCGGTCTGGGCGTGGTAGGCCTTGAGACGGTCGCGCACCGTCTCGGGCTGATCGTCCTTGCGGGTGACCAGCTGGCCGCCGCAGCTGTCGCAGACGCCCTCCACCTTGCTGGGCTTGGTGTGGATGTGGTAGCTGGCGCCGCACTTCTCGCAGACGCGGCGGCCGCTCATCCGGTTGAAGATGACCTCTTCATCCACGGCCAGGTCCAGAACTTTGTCGATGCGGATGCCCATCCGCTCGATGGCCTCGGCCTGGGCGATGGTGCGGGGCACGCCGTCCAGAATGAAGCCCTTGGCGCAGTCGGGCTGTGCCAGCCGGTCCTTCAGGATGCCGATGATGACGTCATCGGGCACCAGGCCGCCTGCGTCCATGTAACTCTTAGCCTTCAGGCCCATCTCGGTGCCCTCCTTGACGGCGGCCCGCAGAATGTTGCCGGTGGAAATGGCCGGGATGCCCAGCTTTGCGGTGAGGACTTCGGCCTGGGTGCCCTTGCCCGCACCCGGGGCGCCTAACAGAATGAGATTCATTTCCATGCTCCTTTCTTACCTGTCTTATCACGTGATATAAACAAAGGCACTGAAAAATCGAGGGTGCCTCTCTTTTCCAGTGCCTTTGACGACGGTGTGTATTCTGTTTGGGAAATTCCCGTCAGGAAATCATCAGCCCAGGAAACCCTTGTGGTTGCGCATGGTCATATAGCTGTCCAGGCTGCGGGTGGTGTCCAGAGCGACACCAACCACGATCAGCATGCTGGTACCGCCAAGCTGGATAGCCACGCCGGTCACATTGCCCAGGATGATGGGCAGTACAGCCACGAGTGCCAGGAAGACACCGCCGATCATGGTGATCTTGCTCAGCGTCTTGATGATGAAATCGCTGGTGGGCTTGCCGGGACGGAAGCCGGGAATCGAGCCGTTGTTGCGGCGCAGATTGTTGGCGATCTCAATCGGGTTGTACTGGATGGAAACGTAGAAATAGTTGAACGCGACGATCAGCAGAACATAGACGATCACGTAAAGCGCCGAGGTGTAGTTGAAGGTACTGAAGAATGCGTACCAGATGGGGTGCTCTACGGGGTCGACGTTGATGAAGCTGCCGATGGTGCCGGGGATCGAGCAGAAGGTGCTGGCGAAGATGATGGGCATAACGCCGCTCATGTTCAGCTTGAGGGGCAGATAGCTGTTCTGCCCGCCGATCTGCTTGCGGCCCACAACACGGCGTGCGTACTGGATGGTGATGCGGCGCTCGGCGTTGGTCATGATGACGATGAACACCACCACGGCCAGAGCCAGAACCACCAGCACCGGCAGCAGCACGTAGTACAGCGGCTGACCGCTGGAAGCGCGGGTCAGCATGTCGGTGACCATGGTGGTGACCGACGACCAGTTGGACACGATGGAAGCAAAGATGATGAGGGAGACACCGTTGCCGATGCCCTTGTCATCGATCTGCTCACCGCACCAGGTGGTCAGCTGTGCGCCGGCGGTAAAGGTCAGGATCACCACGATGGCGGTGAAGATGCCAGCCGCGCCGGCGGTGTACTTGAGGGCGCCCATGTTGCGCACCAGGAAATAGTAGCCGATACTCAGCACCAGTGCAATGCCGGCGCCCACATAGCGGGTGATCTGGCGGATCTTGGCCTGGCCGTCGGATTCCTTGGCCAGGTTTTCAAGATACGGGATCGCAACGCACAGCAGCTGCACAATAATGGAGGCATTGATATAGGGTGTGACGCCTAACGCGAAAATCGTGCACCGGGACAGCGCGCCGCCGCTCATCATATCCAGATAAGTCAGCATGCTGCCATTTGCGAACATTGCAGTGAGCGCATCGCCCGATACGAAGGGCACAGGGATCGCGCTGCCCAGACGGTAGACGATCAGAATGCCCAGGGTAAAGAGCAGACGGCTCTTCAGCTCAGGGATTTTCCATGCGTTTCGGAATGTCTGAAACACCTTACATCACCTCAGCCTTCCCGCCTGCCTTCTCGATTTTCTCTTTGGCAGAAGCAGAAAAGGCTGCAGCCTTGACGGTCAGGGCCTTGGTCAGCTCGCCGTTACCCAGAATCTTAACGCCGTCGAGGGTCTTCTTGACCAGGCCTTTAGCCTTCAGTGCCTCGGTATCAACCACAGCACCAGCCTCGAAAACCTTCTCCAGGTCTGCCACGTTCACGATGGCATACCGGGTAGCGAAAATGTTGTTAAAGCCGACCTTGGGCAGACGGCGCTGCAGCGGCATCTGGCCGCCTTCGAAACCAGCGCGCTTGACGCCGGAACGGGCCTTCTGGCCCTTGCTGCCGTAGCCGGCAGTCTTGCCATTGCCCGAGCCAATGCCGCGGCCCTTGCGGGTGCGAGCCTTGTTGGCGCCGGGAATCGCGTGTAATTCATGAAGATTCATTGCGTGTACCCCCTGCTGTTACGCTTCGGTGACGCTGAGCATGAAGCCGATCTTGGCGATCTTGCCCTGCGTAGCGGCATTGTCAGGCTGGACGGTGACGTCGCCCGGCTTCTTCAGGCCCAGGGCCTCGGCAGTTGCGATCTGCTTCTTGCCGCGGCCAATCAGGCTCTTCTTCAGCTCGATCTTGAGCATCTTATCTGCCATGGTGTGTTACCCTCCTCAGCCCAGAATTTCTTTGACGGTCTTGCCCCGCTTCTCAGCGACCGACTCGGCGCTGACCAGGCCGCACAGGCCTGCGAAAGTAGCAGACACAACGTTGATGGGGTTGTTGGAACGCATGGACTTCGCACGGATGTCCTTGATGCCAGCAGCCTCGATGACGGCACGCACGGGGCCGCCAGCGATCATGCCGGTACCGGGGGCAGCGGGCTTGAGCAGGACAGCGCCAGCGCCGTACTTGCCCACGATCTCATGCGGGATGGTGGTGCCCTTAGTGGCGATCTTGCACATGTTCTTCTTGGCAGCGGCCTCACCCTTGCGGATAGCCTCGGGCACTTCGCCCGCCTTGCCGATGCCGTAGCCGATGGTGCCCTTGCCGTCGCCGACGACCACCAGAGCGGCGAACTTCATGATGCGGCCGCCCTTAACGGTCTTGGACACGCGGTTGATGGAGACCACCTTGGTGATCATGCCGTCGTCTTCACGGTTTCTCATAGCCATAACTGTCTTCCTCCTCTCGTTACAGCTTCAGGCCGCCCTCACGGGCGCCGTCAGCCAGGGCCTTGACACGGCCATGATAAACGAAACCGCCGCGGTCGAACACGACCTCAGTGATGCCCTTCTCCAGGGCGCGGGCAGCAATCTTCTTGCCAACCTGGGCAGCGGCCTCGACGTTGCCGCCGAAACCTTCAAAGTCCTTGTCCATGGTGGACGCCGACACCAGAGTCACGCCCTTCTCATCATCGATGATCTGAGCGTAAATGTGCTTGGCGGAGCGGAAAACATCCAGGCGAGGACGAGCGGCGGTGCCGCTGATCTTGCCGCGAACGCGGCGATGACGACGAAGACGGGCTTCGTTCTTGTCGATCTGCTTAACCATTGTCTTTCACTCCTTACCTTATTTCTTGCCCTTGCCGGCTTTGCCTTCCTTGTGCTTGACAACCTCGCCCTTGTAGCGGATGCCCTTGCCCTTGTAGGGCTCGGGCGGCTTCTTGGCGCGGACTTCAGCGGCAAACTGGCCGACCTTCTGCTTGTCGATGCCGGTAATGGTGAAGTTGTTGGGGTCCTGCCACTCGATCTTGATGTCGTCAGTATCCGACACGATCACCTGGTGAGAGAAGCCCAGGTTCATGACCAGGTTGGAGCCCTGCTTCTGGCAGCGCAGGCCGACGCCCACGATCTCCATCTGCTTGGAGTAGCCGTTGACAACACCGTTCACCATGTTGGCGATGTTGGTGCGGGTCAGGCCGTGCAGGCTCTTGGCCAGGTTCTCGTCATTGGGGCGGGTAACCAAAACTTCATTGCCCTCGACCTTAACGGTCATCAGGGGATGATAGTTGGAATTCAGGCTGCCCTTGGGGCCCTTGACGGCGACGGTGTGAGCTGCCTCATCGACAGTGACAGTGACGCCGGCAGGAATGACGATGGGTTTTCTTCCAATTCTCGACATTGTCTTTTACCCCTTTCTTACCACACGTAGGCCAGAACCTCGCCGCCGACGTGCGCAGCACGGGCGGCCTTATCGGTCATGATGCCCTTCGAGGTGGAAATGATTGCGATGCCCAGGCCCTTCATGACGCGGGGCATATTCTCGCAGTTGGTGTAGATGCGCAGGCCCGGCTTGGACACGCGCTTGAGGCCGGCCAGAACAGGCTCGCCGTTGGCCTGGTACTTCAGGTTCAGCACGATGGTGCCCTGAACGGTGTCGTTCTTGACCTGCATGCTCTTGACGTACCCTTCGTCGACCAGGATCTGGCAGATGGCCTTCTTCATGTTAGAAGCCGGGATCTCCACAGAAGGGTGTTTGGCAGTGCTGGCGTTGCGGATGCGAGTGAGCAGGTCCGCGATAGGATCGGTGATTTGCATGCCACTAACCTCCTTAGATTAGTTGTTTGTGTTTGTGTTCTTTTTATAATGATACCGCCCCGAAACCTTCAGCCCCGGGGCGGGTATCCAACTACCTGTCAGGCCCCGGTCAAATTACCAGGAAGCCTTCTTGACGCCCGGGATCTCGCCCTTGTAGGCCAGCTCACGGAAGCACACACGGCACACGCCGTACTTGCGCAGCACCGAGTGGGGCCGGCCGCAGATGCGGCAGCGGGTGTATGCGCGGGTGGAGAACTTAGCAGGGCGGGCCTGCTTGAGCTTCATAGACAGCTTTGCCATTGGTTAATCTCCTCCCTTAGTTGTTCTCGAAGGGAGCGCCCAGAGCCTTCAGCAGCTCCTTGCCCTCTTCATCGGTCTTAGCGGTGGTGACGAAGCAGACATCCATGCCGCGGACGGCGTCGACCTTGTCGAAGTCGATCTCGGGGAAGATGATCTGCTCCTTGATGCCGCAGGCGAAGTTGCCACGGCCGTCGAATGCGTTGCCGTTGATGCCGCGGAAGTCACGGACACGGGGCAGAGCGACGTTGAAGAAGCGATCGACGAACTCGTACATACGGTCGCCGCGCAGGGTGACCTTGCAGCCGATGGGGGTGCCGGCGCGCAGCTTGAAGTTAGCAACGCTCTTCTTGGCGCGGCAGACAACAGCCTTCTGGCCGGTGATCTGAGCCAGGTCCTTCATGACGGCCTCGAGGATCTTCTCGTTCTCCTTGGCCTCGCCGCAAGCGACGTTGATGACGACCTTGTCCAGCTTGGGGATCTGCATGACGCTCTTGTAACCGAACTTCTTGTTCAGAGCAGGAGCAATCTCATTGACATACTGTTCTTTCAAACGAGCCATTGTTTCCTACTCCTCTCTTACAGCTCAGCGCCGCACTTCTTGCAGACGCGGACCATCTTGCCGTCCTTCTCAACATGGCCGACGCGGACAGCCTTGCCGCACTTGGGGCAGATGGGCATCACCTTGGAGGCGTACAGAGCGCCCTCAGCCTTGACGATGCCGCCCTGCTCGCCCTGACGGCGGGGCTTGACGTGCTTGGTAACCATGTTCTGGCCTTCAACAATGACCTTGCCTTCGGAGGGGCTGACCTGCAGAACCTTGCCGGTGTGGCCCTTGTCCTTGCCGCTGATGATCATAACGTTGTCGCCGGTTTTAACATGAAGATTATTCATAAGAAAACCTCCTTACAGCGATTCCGGAGCCAGGCTCAGGATCTTGGTGTAGCCGGCCTCACGCAGCTCACGGGCCACCGGTCCAAAGATACGGGTGCCCTTGGGGCTCTTGTCAGCCATGACGATAACGGCGGCGTTCTCATCAAAACGGATGTAGGACCCGTCGTCGCGGCGGACGCCGTGCTTGCTGCGCACGATGACAGCCTTCACAACGTCGCCCTTCTTCACGGTGCCGCCAGGGGCTGCCTTCTTGACAGAGCAGACCACGACGTCGCCAATATTTGCATATCTCTTGCGGGTACCGCCCAGCACGCGGAAGCACATCAGCTCTTTGGCACCGGTGTTGTCGGCAACTTTGAGATAAGTTTGCATCTGAATCATATCAGACTTCTCCTTTCAAACTGTTCAAAGCAGCGGAGTTGAGAAAAGCTTACTTTGCCTTCTCAACGATACGGACCAGGCGCCAGCGCACATCCTTGCTCAGGGGGCGGCACTCCATGATCTCCACACGGTCGCCGATGCCGCACTCGTTCTTCTCATCGTGAGCCTTGAACTTAGCGGTGCGCTTCAGGATCTTCTTGTACAGGGGGTGCTGCACGCTGTCCTTCACGGCAACCACGATGGTTTTGTCCATCTTGTCGGAAACGACCACGCCAACGCGGGTCTTGCGCAGATTACGTTCTTCCATCGTCTGACCTCCTTACTGCTTCTCAGCCAGAACGGTCATCACACGGGCGATGTCGCGCTTGACTGCTTCGATGCGGCCGGGGTTCTCCAGCTGGTTGATGGCATGCTGGAAACGCAGGTTAAACAGCTCGGCCTTCAGGTCTGCCAGCTTGCTGGTCAGCTCTGCGGGCTGCATTTCGCGGAGTTCATTAGCCTTCATTGGTGCCATCCTCCTTCACGGAGTCCTCGCGGACAACAAATTTGCACTTGATGGGCAGCTTGTGCATAGCCAGGCGCAGAGCCTCGCGTGCGGTAGCCTCATCGACGTCCGCCAGCTCGAACAGCACGCGGCCGGGCTTAACAACTGCCACCCAGTACTCGGGCGAGCCTTTACCGGAACCCATTCGGGTCTCAGCGGGCTTCTCAGTAACGGGCTTGTCGGGGAAGATCTTGATCCAGACCTTGCCGCCACGCTTGATATAACGGGTCATGGCGACACGGGCAGCCTCGATCTGCGCAGAGGTGATCCAGGCCGGCTCCAGGGCAACAAGGCCGTACTGGCCCTGGCACACCACGTTGCCGCGGGTGGCCTTGCCGGTCATGCGGCCGCGCTGAACGCGGCGGTACTTAACACGCTTAGGCAGTAACATTACTTGTTGCCTCCTTCCTTCTTCGGAGCGCTCTTAGCGTTCTTGGCGCTCTTGAGGACCTCGCCCTTGTAGATCCACACCTTGACGCCGATGCGGCCGTAGGTGGTGGCTGCCTCTGCGAAGCCGTAGTCGATGTCGGCGCGCAGGGTCTGCAGGGGGATGGTGCCCTCGTGATAGCTCTCGGTGCGGGCGATGTCAGCGCCAGCCAGACGGCCGGAGCACATAGCCTTGATACCCTTTGCAGGGACGGTGCTGCGGTCGCGGGGGCTCATGGCATTGCGGATGCACTGCTTCATGGCGCGACGGAAGGTGACGCGGTTCTCCAGCTGACGGGCGATGTCCTCAGCCACCAGCTGAGCGTTGGTGGAGGGGCTCTTGACCTCGATGACGTTGACCACGACGGTCTTGCCATACTCCTTGGTCAGCTTGTTCTGCAGAGCGACGCGCTCCTCACCGCCCTTACCGATGACCATACCGGGCTTAGCGCAGTAGACGTTCACGGTAACGCGGGGAGCGGAGGTGGAAGAATCCACAGTGCGCTCGATCTCGATCTTGGGGACACCGGCGTCCTTGAGCAGAGCCTTCAGCTCAGTGCGGATCTTGTGGTCCTCCACCAGATTATCGCTGAAGTCCTTCTTGGAAGCAAACCAGCGGCTGTCCCAGTCTTTAATAACGCCGACACGAAGTCCGTGCGGATTAACTTTCTGGCCCATTTGTTTACCTCCTCACTTACTCTTTCTCTTTCAGAACGACGGTCATGTGGCTGGTGCGCTTCAGGATGCGGTAGCCGCGGCCCTGGGCGCGGGGCATCATCCGCTTCAGCGTGGGGCCGGGGCAGACGTAGCACTCGGCCACATAGAGGTTGTTCTTATCCATATTGAAGTTGTTTTCTGCATTTGCAGCTGCAGACTTCACCAGCTTCAGAAGGGGCTCACAAGCGGCCTTCGGGGTGTACTGCAGGATTGCCATCGCTTCGTCCAGAGGCTTGTTG
The DNA here is from genome assembly GCF_002160175.1 of Faecalibacterium sp. An192. Lineage (NCBI taxonomy): Bacteria > Bacillati > Bacillota > Clostridia > Eubacteriales > Oscillospiraceae > Faecalibacterium > Faecalibacterium sp. An192. The sequence continues at coordinate 72,039 of NZ_NFKB01000001.1, read as the reverse complement.
CGGATGAGGTCCATCACGATCGAAACCTTGCGAGGACTAATGCGGGCATAACGAAGAATTGCCCGAGCTTCCATGTTTGTGTTCCTCCTTCTTACTTCGAATTGCCGGTGTGGCCCTTGAAGGTGCGGGTGGGCACGAACTCACCCAGCTTGTGGCCAACCATATCCTCGGTGACGTACACAGGCACATGCTTGCGGCCGTCATGGACGGCGAAAGTGTGGCCCACGAACTCGGGGAAGATGGTGGAGGCCCGGCTCCAGGTCTTGATGACCTGCTTCTTGCCAGAAGCGTTCATCGCTTCCACGTGCTTCATAAGAGCAGGCTGGACGAAAGGTCCCTTTTTAATACTTCTACCCATGGTCTACACTCCTCTCTTACTTGCCGGCACGCTTCACGATCAGCTTGTCGGAGCGCTTGTGGTGCTTGCGGGTCTTGAGGCCCAGTGCGGGCTTGCCCCAGGGGGTCATAGGACCAGAGTGGCCGATGGGGGCGCGGCCCTCGCCACCGCCGTGGGGATGGTCATTGGGGTTCATGACAGAACCACGGCTGCCGGGACGGACGCCCATGTGGCGCTTGCGGCCAGCCTTGCCCAGGTTGACGTTCTCGTGGTCGATGTTGGAAACCTGGCCGATGACAGCGGTGCAGTTCAGAGGAACGTTGCGCATCTCGCCGGAGGGCAGACGGATCAGGGCGTAGCCATTCTCCTTAGCCATCAGCTGAGCCATGTTGCCGGCGGAGCGGACCAGCTGGGCGCCGCGGCCGGGGTACAGCTCGATGTTGTGCAGGATGGTACCGACAGGGATGTTCTCGAAGGGCAGGCAGTTGCCGGGCTTGATATCAGCAGTAGCGCCGCTGATAACGGTATCGCCGACCTTCAGGCCTTCGGGGCAGATGATATAGCTCTTGACGCCGTCGGTGTACTCGATCAGGCAGATGAAAGCGCTGCGGTTGGGATCATACTCGATGGTCTTCACAGTAGCGGGGACATCCAGCTTCTGACGCTTGAAGTCGATGACGCGGTACTTGGTGCGGTTGCCGCCGCCGTGATGACGGACGGTGATGCGGCCGGTGTTGTTGCGGCCGCTGTGCTTCTTCATGGGCTCCAGCAGGCTGCGCTCAGGGGCGACCTTGGACAGAACGCTGTAGTCCGTGACGGTCATGCCGCGGCGGCCCGGGGTAGTGGGGCCGTATTTCTTGATAGCCATGTGCTATTCTCCTTTAATTTATCTCATGAATTATTATCGGGGTCATATCCCCATAGAGGGGCCCTCGGCGGGCCCGGACCTTCATCAGACCATGCTGTTGAAGAATTCGATCTCCTTGGAGTCCTTGGTCAGGGTGACGATGGCCTTCTTGGAGGCGGCGGTGTAACCGCCGTGCAGGCCCTGGCGGCGGAAACGGCCGCGCACCGAAATGGTGTTCACCTTGGAGACCTTGGTGCCGGGGAACAGAGTCTCGACTGCCTGGGCAATCTCGATCTTGGTGGCGTCGGTAGCAACCTTGAAGGTGTACTTCTTATCAGCGATGCCAGCCATGGAGTTCTCGGTGATGACCGGCTTCAGGATGATATCGTGTGCGGTTTTCATTAGCCAAGCACCTCCTCGAGCTTCTTCGCTGCGCCCTCGCTGATGATCAGCTTGTCGGCGTTCAGCACGTCATAGGTGTTCACGCTGCCGGCGAAGGTGGTCTTGACGCCCTGGATGTTGGCGGCGCTCTTGACGAACATGGGATCGACGGTCTCGTTGACCACCAGGTTCTTCTTGCCGGCGCCCACGGCGTTCAGCATAGCGACCACAGCCTTGGTCTTGTAGGCCTCGACGGCCAGGCTGTCGACCACGATCATGTTGCCGTTGGCAGCCTTGTCGCTCAGCACGCTCAGCAGAGCCAGGCGGCGGACCTTATTGTTGATGTGGTAGTTGTAGCTGCGGGGCTTGGGGCCCAGAGCAACGCCGCCGTGAGTCCACTGCGGAGCGCGGATGGAGCCCTGGCGTGCATGGCCGGTGCCCTTCTGGCGCCAAGGCTTCTTGCCGCCGCCGGAGACTTCCTTGCGGATCTTGGTGTTCTGGGTGCCCTGGCGCTGGTTGGCCAGGAAGTTCACAACTGCAATGTGAACAGCCTTCTCGTTCGGGGTGATGCCGAACACGGCGTCGGAAAGCTCGATCTCGCTGACCTTTTTGCCGTTCCGATCGACTACGTCAAATTTTGCCATTGTAGCTTTCCTCCTTAGGCCTTCACGCTGTTGGCCAGGGTGACGATGGTGCCCTTGGTACCGGGGACCGCACCCTTGACAGCGATCAGATTGTTCTCGGTGTCAACCTTGACGACCGTCAGGTTCTGCACGGTGACCCGCACAAAGCCCATGTGGCCGGGCAGGCGCTTGCCGGGGAAGACGCGGCTCGGGGTCGAAGTCGAGCCGTTGGAGCCGGCATGCCGTGCGACAGGGCCGGTGCCGTGGCTCTCACGCAGGCGGTGCTGGCCGTAGCGCTTGATAACGCCCTGGTAGCCCTTGCCCTTGGAGATGCCGGCCACGTCGATCTTGTCGCCAGCGGCGAACACGTCAGCCTTGATGACATCGCCCACATTCAGGCCGGAGACATCCTCGAGACGGAACTCGCGGAGGGTCTTCTTGGGGGCCACATTAGCCTTCTTGAAGTGGCCCGCGGCTGCCTTGTTGACCTTCTTGGCGGAAACCTCGCCGAAGCCCAGCTGAACAGCCTGATAGCCGTCGCTCTCGACAGTCTTCTTCTGCACGACGGTGCAGGGGCCTGCCTCGATGACGGTCACAGGGATGACCTTGCCGTTCTCATCGAACAGCTGGGTCATACCGACCTTTTTGCCGATAATGCCTTTAACCATTTTCTTTTCCTCCTGTAAAGGTTATTGGTTGGCGGCGCACGTCACCGCCAACATGACCCCTCGGGAAACGAGGGCATCGATGAAGCCAAGCCTTACAGCTTGATCTCGATGTCCACGCCAGCGGGGAGCTGGAGGCTCATCAGAGCCTCGACCGTCTTGTTGGACGGCTTCAGAATGTCGATCAGACGCTTGTGGGTGCGGCTCTCGAACTGCTCGCGGCTGTCCTTGTACTTGTGGGTTGCACGCAGGACGGTGACCACTTCGCGGTCGGTGGGCAGGGGGATGGGGCCGGACACGCGGGCGCCGGTGCGCTTTGCGGTCTCAACGATCTTCTCTGCTGCTGCATCGATGAGCTGAACGTCGTAGCTCTGAAGACGGATTCTGATCTTTTCCTTGACTGCCATTTGGTTGTGCCTCCTGATAATGTGTAGTATGGGCAACTCGATCAATCACTGCACACTGTTCCGGGTGTCTCACGTCTTCGCATTAGAAAAGCCGGTAAACCGCCACGCAGTTTTCCCGGAAAGAAATCTAGCAAAGACAAGTGGACATTGGTCCGCGTCGCAGCCATGCTGCGGGGACATATCCCTTCACTGTCAGTAATTCTTTCGCCCGGTTCTTAGATCGGACATACTCCGCGGAAATAACCCGACTCGGCATCGCCGGCCGGCAACCTCCCGCATCATCGCATATCGTGGCCTGCACGACTTGTATCGCACAAGCCCTTTGCAGCCGTCAAGTATTTTACCATACTTAGACCTGTTTTGCAAGACCTTTTTTGAAAAAAATCAAACTTTTTTGCGAGGGATTTTTAACCCTCTGCCGTCAAAGTCCGGCCGCGGTCCCGCGCGGCGTCCTGCCTCCCTATGATACTATAAATTGCGTTCCAGCGCAAGAGGCAAACCCACAATTTCCACAAAAAACTTGCTTTATTTTTGGCGGACCAGACAGTTTGGGCCGCCATCCCGTCTGAACAAGCTCTCCCCTGCCCTCCCGGACAGCACAAAACCCCGCCCTGAGTCCAAGGCGGGGCGGATTTCCGTTACTTTTTGCGCAGTTTGTCCATCAGGGACGGGTCGGGGGTGATGTAGGCCGTCTCGTACTTTTCATAGAGGACCATGCCGGGCTTCAGGTCGCCGGTCTTGCGGATGTTCTTCACCTCGGTGTAGTCCACCGCCACCTTGACTCCCTTGGCCTGGCTGGAATGGAGAACCGCCAGCTGGGCGGCCTCCTCCCGGGTGCGGTCGGGAATGTCCTGGCCGTTGCTCATCACCACCGTATGGCTGCCGGGGGCGTTCTTGGTGTGGAACCACAGGTCCTTGCCCCGGGCGGTGTGGAGGGTGAGCCGCTCGTTCTGGATGTTGTTGCGGCCCACCAGAATCTCGAAGCCGTCCGAGGAGACGTACCGGTAGTAGTCGGCGGGCTTCTGCTTTTTGTCCCGCTGCTTGTAGTACTTGAGGTAGCCCTGGCTCTTGAGCTCGGCCCGAATCTCATTCAAAGCCGCCTCGCCCGGGGCGCTCTCCACCTCATAGAGGACGGTCTCCAGATAGGCGATCTCCTTTTCGCCCTCGGACAGCAGTTCCACCAGCATCCGGGCGGCGGTCTGCTTCTTCTTGTAGGCCTTGAAGAAGTTCTGGGCGTTCTGGCTGGGGGTGTAGCGGACATCCAGCGGGATGGTCACCTCTTTGCCCTCGTCGTACCAGTTGGGAACGGTGATGCTCTGCATCCCCTTCTCGGCCTGGTAGAGGTTGGCGGACAGGAGCTCACCATACAGCCGCAGCTGCTCGCTCTTTTCGCTGGCGGCCAGCTCCTCTTTCCGGGCAGCCTGCTTGCGGACGGCGCGCTCGTACATATTGTGGACCGCCTTGTGCAGCTCCTTGCTCTTGGTGCGCAGCCGCTCGGCCCGGTCCTTTTCGGCGTAGTAGCCTTCCAGCATCTCGCAGAAGGACCCCCACTCCCGGATTTCATAGCCCGCGCCGTACTGCTGAGGCCGGAAGAAGGTAAATTCCAGCGGCTTGCCCTCGGGGCTCACCACGCTGCAGGGAGCACCGCCGGCGGCGTGCTCGGCCTTCAGTTCCTCGATGGCGTCCAGCAGCCGGCGGCGCTGGCCTTCGTCCAGCTCGCAGGCGGTCAGCTCTTCCGGGCCAAAGGCCCGCCAGGCCACTTCCCGGCAGACCACCGGGCCCACCCCGGCCACCGTCCGGCTCAGGGCGCTGGCCACCGGCAGGTCCTTCTGGCAGGCCAGAGCCACCATGGAGGCGGCGCTGGCGGCCAGGAAGTCAGGCCGGGCCGGCTTGGGCGGAATGGTATAGGCCAGGCCGGGCAGCAGCTGCCGGATTTCGCTGTCCTCAAAGTCCACCCGCTTGAGGGCGTCGATGATCTTCCCGCTCTGGACCAGGACCAGGTTGGAGTAGCGGCCCATCAGCTCGGCGCAGAGGGTGTTGGTCACCAGGTCTCCCATCTCGTTGGTGCAGAGGAAGTCAAAGTAGATAATCCGGTCCCCCGGCTCCATCCGCACGGCGGTCAGCCGGCCGCCGGTGAGATGCTTCCGCATCAGCATACAGAAGGAGGGCGGGGTCTCGGGGTTTTCAAAGCTCTCGTCGGTGAGGCAGACCCGGGCCGACCCGCTGCGGGCCGACAGGAGCAGGCTGTAGGTATCGGTGCGGGTGCGCAGGGTCAGAACCAGCTCGTCCCGCGTGGGCTCAAAAATCTTTGCAATTTTGGCGTCGGTCACCACGCGGCCCAACTCGGCCGCCGTCAGTGCCAGCGTTGCGGCATCCAGTGCCATGGTGTTCCCCCTCTCGTGTTCACGGAGTCCCCTTTATAAATAGGTAAAGGGGTCACGATTTTCCCGGCTGGCCACCGCCACCAGACCGGGTACTTCCTCCTGGAGGCGGGCCGCCAGGGCAGCGGCGGCCGGGTATTCGGTGGCATAGTGTCCCGCCGCGATCAGGCCCAGGCCCAGCCGTTTGGCGTCGCAGGCGGCGTGGTGATTGGCCTCGCCGGTCAGCAGGCAGTCGGCTCCCACCGCCAGGGCATCCTCAAACATGCTGCCCCCTGCCCCGCTGATGACCGCCAGCCGCCGGACCGGCCGGCCGTTGTCGGTGTACTTCACCTGGACCGCCGGCCCCTCCAGGGGCGGGACGCAGAAGCATCCCAGACGGTCCTGGGCCAGAGCCGCCAGCTGGGGCACCGAAATGGGGTCAATCTCCCCCACCCGGCCGCAGCCGTTGGCGAAAGGCTCAGGGTCCCGCATGGCGAACAGCTCTGCCAGGATCTCATTGACGCCGCCCTCGGCGGCATCGTAATTGGTGTGCATGCAGATGGCCGAGATCCCCGCCTGCACCAGCAGGAAGGGCACGTCCCGGCTGCTCAGCTTTTTCAGAGGCGAAAAGATCACCGGATGGTGGGAGACAATCACCTCGCAGCCCAGCCGGGCGGCTTCCTCCACCACCTCGGGAGTGATGTCCAGAGTGGTCAGGGCCCGGGTCACCGGCCGGCCGCAGTCCACCAGCAGGCCCACATTGTCCCAGCTCTCGGCCAGCTGGGGCGGGGCCAGCCGGGCCATGGCCTCATAAACCATTTGTACTGTGATCTCCATCGGTTCAGCCTCCTTGGATCAGTCGGTCCATCTCCTCTGCCTCGGGGGTGCCGTCCGGCACGCCCCGCCGCAGTTTCACCAGTTTTTCCAGCTGTTTGGCGGCATAGCCTGCCGCCTCCGGCCACTGGCCGGTCTGGCCATAGAGAGCTTCGGCCAGGGTCAGGGTGCGGCGGACGCCGTCGTATTCGGCGGCCATCACCGCATACCACCGCCCCGCCGCCTCCACCGGGCGGTCACAGCAGAGCCGGAACCCATGTTCCCCCAGCCAGCGGCGCAGTTCGTCGTGGCGGGTGGCGGGAATCAGCACCAGACGGGGCCCCTGGGGCGAAAACACCCAGGGAGCCGCCTCCAGCATTTCCCATGCGGTCTGGGCCGACACCCCCGCGATGACCACCGTCCCCACCTCGCCCGCAGACAACACAGAAAGACCGTCGCCCAGCCGAAGCTCGACGCGGTCTTGACAGTGTGCCGTCTCTACGGTCCGGCGGGCCTTGGCCAGAGGGCCAGGCCGCAGGTCGGAACCGATTACTTTGGGGTACAGGCCCGAACAGGCCAGCGCTGCGGTCAGCTTGCCGTGGTCACAGCCGATGTCCGCCACCGGCAGCCCCGGGCGCACCAGCGCCGCGGCCGCTGCCAGCCGTGCATCCAGGACCATCTCAGCCCTGGGCTTTGCCCGACAGATGGGCGTTCAGCTTCTGGAGCAGGGCGTCGCAGTCCACGCCGTGGACGGCGCAGGCCTCCTCGATGCTCTCCCCGCGGGAGGCAGGGCAGCCCAGGCAGTGCATGCCGATCTCCAGGAAGTAGGGAGCGGTGGTGCTGTCCATATCCAGAATGTCGCCGATGATGGTCTGGCGGGTCACCTGGAAGGGCTCATCGCTGTGGTTCTTGCGGACAGAATTGAAAATATCAAACATGACGCAGTTCCTTTCGTGCTGTCAGTGTGTCAATCGTGCTTCTATGATACCCCAAATGCCCCCGGCTTTGCAAGTAACCGGATCACAATCACAAAAAGAGAGCTCCCGCTGTCCGGAGGCAGCAGGAGCCCTTCAGGGTTACAACTTAGTTCTGCTTGATGCGTGCGAAGCAGTCAGAGCAGTAGACGGGGCGGTCCTCACGGGGCTGGAAGGGAACCTTGCAGGCCTTGCCGCAGGATGCGCAGACAGCGTCGTACATCTTGCGCTCGCCGGTGCTGGCGGGACGGACACCGTTCTTGCGGGCGTCACGGCAAGCCTTGCAGCGCTGGGGCTGGTTCTCAAAGCCGCGGGATGCATAGAACTCCTGCTCGCCAGCAGTCCAAACAAACTCCTTGCCGCAGTCCTTGCAAACTAAAGTCTTGTCTTCGAACATTGTAGTATCTCCTCTTGTTTTGTTCTTGCCCGCGGAAGGATTGGAACCACACCTTGGTTTTTGGGGACCATCGCGCCGATCGTAAGCTACCAGGGGCTTGAAGCATGATATCATCCTCGGGTCGAGGACTCCCTTATTGTACCCCGCTTTCCCCAATTTGTCAACCAAAAAACAGAGTCGTGCCGCGCAAATTCCATTTCCAGCCGGAGAAGCCGTACTTTTCATTTTGGCCGCGGGGCCGCCCGCATCAAAAAGGCCGCGCGCCCATACAGGCGTGCGGCCTTGGAATGTTCAAACAGGGGTCAGCGCCCGGAAGGCGGGCCCGGCCTCAGCCGGAACAGCGGCTCAGTGCTGGTTTTCCAGAACTTCCTTGGTGTCGCGGGCGATCATCAGCTCCTCGTTGGTGGCGATGATGAGGGTGCGGACCTTGGAGCCCCAGGCAGTGATCTCGCAGACATCGCCCTGGGGATCGCGGTTCTTGTCGGTGTCGATGCGGATGCCCAGCCAATCCATGTGGTGGCAAATCTTGGCGCGGATGATGTCGTCATGCTCGCCGATGCCGCCGGTAAAGACGATGGCGTCCACGCCGCCCATGGAGGCGATGTAGCTGCCCACCACCTTCTTGATCTGGTAGGTCAGCATATCGATGGCCAGAGAAGCGCGGTTGTTGCCCTCGCGAGCAGCCTTCTCCACGTCGCGCATATCGCTGGAAACACCCGAGATGCCCAGCAGGCCCGACTTCTTGTTCAGGATCTCATCCAGCTCGTGGCCGGTGATGTCCAGGGTGTACTTCAGGTAGTTGACCACCGAGGGGTCCAGGTCGCCGCAGCGGGTGCCCATCATCAGGCCGGCCAGCGGGGTCATGCCCATGGAGGTATCCACCACGCGGCCCTGGTCCACAGCGGTGATGGAAGAACCATTGCCCAGGTGGCAGGTGATCAGCTTCAGGCGGCTGATGGGCTCCTCCAGGTAGTCGGCAGCCTTGTGGCTGACGTACTTGTGGCTGGTGCCGTGGAAGCCGTAGCGGCGGACGCCGTACTTGGTGTAGTAGTCGTAGGGGATGGCGTACATATAAGCCTTCGGGGGCATGGTGCTGTGGAAGGCGGTGTCGAACACAGCCACCTGGGGCACGTTGGTGCCGAAGACCTTGCGGGCGGTCTCAATGCCCAGGATGCCGGCGGGGTTGTGCAGGGGAGCCAGGGGGCTCAGCTCACGCAGGGTGGAGATGACCTCCTCGGTGATGAGGCAGCTGGACTGGAACTTCTCGCCGCCGTGGACCACGCGGTGGCCGATGGCGTCGATCTCCTCCACGCTCTCAATGCACTTGCCGGCGCCGGTGGTCATCTTCTTGATCACTTCGTTGAAGGCCTCGGTGTGGGTGGGGAAAATCGCGGGGGTGGTGGCCTTGTTCCCGTTGGCGTCATGGGTGATCATGCTGCTCTCCATGCCGATGCGCTCGCACAGACCCTTGCAGAGCACCTTCTCGCCGTCCATATCGATCAGCTGATATTTCAGGGAAGAAGAACCACAGTTGATAACCAGAATCTTCATCTTCGTGTAGCCTCCTGTTTCACATTGCGGTCAGCGGGGCGGCGCCCCCTGACAAAAATCCTTCCAAAGAAAAGCGCCAAGAGTCTGTTCCAACGCGAAAAAGGCAGGGAATTTCCCTGACTGCCGCGCTTCGCAAACCATTGCGCTCTAATTATTTACATTATATAATAGAGCCAATGTCTTTTCAAGAGAAAAACACCAAAAAGGCAAAAACTTGTGTACAACATCCAGGAGGACCCATGGATTTTGCAGGCATCATAGCAGAATACGATCCCTTTCACAGCGGCCACGGCTGGCAGCTGGAGGCCGCGCGGCAGATGGGAGCCCGTCATGTGGTGGTGGCCATGAGCTGCGGCATGACCCAGCGGGGCGCGCCGCCCCTTCTGCCCGAGCCGGTGCGGACCCAAGCCGCCCTGACGGCGGGGGCCAGCCTGGTGTTTGCCCTGCCGGCCCCCTGGGCCATGTCGGGGGCCGAGAGCTTTGCCCGGGCGGGGGTGTCTCTGCTGGCGGCGGCGGGGTGCGATACCCTGGTGTTTGGCGCCGAGACCCCCGACGCCGACCTGCTGACCCGGACCGCCCGGGCGCTGGCCTCCCCTGCGTACCGGGAAGCCCTGAAAGAACAGCTGGCCGCCGGCGCCCGCAGCTTTGCCGCGGCCCGTCAGGCGGCGGTGGAACGGGTCTGCCCCGGGGCCGGGCTGGCCGACCTGCTGGACCGTCCCAACAACAACCTGGCGGTGGAGTACTGCAAGGCCATTCTGGAGCTGGATGTCCCTCTGACCCCGGTGCCCCTTCCCCGGCAGGGCGCCAACCACGGCCAGGCCCAGACCGCAGGCCGGTACGCCAGTGCCAGCGCCCTGCGGGCCCTCTGGGCGGAGCAGGGCCCCGAGGCACTGGCCCCCTATGTGCCGGCCTCTGCCCTGCATCTCTACCGGGAAGCCTATGCCGCCGGGCAGTACACCGACTTTTCGGCGGTGAGCCTGGCAGCCCTCTCCCGGCTGCGGGCCCGGCGGGATTTCGCCGGGGTGCGGGGCGTCAGCGAAGGGCTGGAACACCGCCTGCGGGAGAGTGTCCGCTCGGCAGTAACCCTGGAAGGGCTGTGGGACGCCCTGACCACCGTCCGCTATCCCCGGGCCCGGATGCGCCGTCTGGTGATGGACGCGGTTCTGGGCTACGGCACCCCCGGGGCCGGGCCCGGCTGGCTGACCCTTCCCTCCCTGCCCCCTTATCTGCACTTGCTGGGCGCCCGGCGGGAGGCCACCGGCCTGCTGGCCCGGGCCAGCCTTCCCCTCTCCCCCTCTCTGGCCCGGCTGGCTCAGGAGAATCCCGACTGTGCCCGGACGGTGGAGGCCCAGACTGCCGCCTCCGACTTCACCGCCCTCTGCCGCCGCGCACCCCAGCCCATGGGGACCGCCTACACCCAGCCCCTCATCAAACTATAACAAAACAGCGGAGCCCTCTTTACAGAAAGCTCCGCTGTTGTTTTCAAGACAGAAGGTCGTCCCCGGGCAGTTGGTTCCACAGGCGGTAATAAATCCCCTGTTTTGCCAGCAGTTCCTCGTGGGTGCCGTCCTCCAGAATTCCCTCCGACCCCAGCACCAGAATCCGGTCGTAGTCCTTGATGGTGGTGAGGCGGTGGGCAATGGTCAGGGTGGTGCGGCCATGGGCCAGCTTTTCCAGGCTCTGGCCCACCAGGATTTCGCTCTCGTTGTCCAGGGCGCTTGTGGCCTCATCCAGAATCAGGATGGGCGGGTTTTTCAGGAACACCCGGGCAATGGACAGCCGCTGTTTCTGGCCGCCCGACAGCTTGACGCCCCGCTCGCCCACATAGGTGTCGTAGCCGTCTTTCAGGGCCAGGATGAACTTTTCCGCTCCGGCCAGACGGGCGGCCTGGGCGATTTCCTCCCGGGTGGCTCCCGGCTTGCCGTAGGCGATGTTCTCGGCCACCGTCCCGCTGAACAGGTAAACGTCCTGCTGGACGATGCCGATGGCGCCCCGGAGGCTTTCCAGGGTCACCTTGCGGATGTCCTGGTCGTCAATGAAGATCTTGCCGGCGGTCACGTCGTAAAACCGGGGGATCAGATTGCACAGGGTGGTCTTGCCGCCGCCGGAGGGGCCCACCAGGGCCAGCCGCTGGCCCGCCGGGATGTCAATGCTGACGTTCCGCAGGACCTTGTTGTGGTCGTCGGGGTACTCAAAGCTGACGTGCTCCAGACGGATCTGTCCGGGGCCCGGCTTCAGGGGAGCGGCGCCGGGGGCGTCCTGGATATCCACCGGGGTGTCCAGAATCTCAAAGAACCGCTCGATGCCGGTCATGCCCCGCTGGAACTGCTCGGCAAACTCCACAATCCGGCGGATGGTGGCGATCAGGGTGGAGACGTACAGGGAATAGGCCACCAGGTCGCCGGGGGTAATCCAGCCCTTCACCACAAAGATGCCGCCGCCCAGGATGGTCACCAGATACATCAGGCCGTCGAACATCCGGGTGGAGGTCTGGAAGGCCGCCATCACCCGGTAGCTGTTCTTTTTCAGCCGCTGGAAGGTGCCGTTGCCGGCCTCAAACTTTTCGTTCTCGGTCTTTTCGGCGCAGAAGGCCTTGACCACCCGCTCGCCCAGCAGGCTCTCCTCGATCTGGGCGTTGAGCTCGCCCACCTGGACCCGCTGGGCCCGCTGGGTGGCCCGCAGCCGGGTATTCAGCTTGATGGACACCACCGCCATCAGGGGCAGGCAGAGGAACAGCAGGGCGGTCAGGCCCAGGCTGTACCGGCTCAGGATGATGAAGCTGGCCACAATCTTCACCGCCGCGATGAAGAACTCCTCGGGGCAGTGGTGGGCAAACTCGGTGACATCAAACAGGTCGTTGGTGATCCGGCCCATGATCTGGCCGATCTTGTTGTTGGAGTAATAGGCCACGCTGAGCCGCTGCAGGTGGGCAAAGGCATCCCGCCGCATATCCGTCTCAATGTAGACGCCCATCACATGGCCCATGTCGGCCATATAGTAGGCCGCCAGGCCGTCGATCAGCCGCAGCACAAAGTAGACAAAGCCCAGCTTGAGTACCACCCCCACCGTCAGGGCCGCCAGGTCGTTGACGGCGGTGTTGGTGATATACCGCAGAATCAGGGGCAGCACCAGGTCGCAGATACAGGTCAGGGCCGCGCAGAACAGGTCAAAGACCATGGTCCGCCAGTACTTCCGCTCATAGGGCCAGAACCGCCCCAGCAGCCGGGCCGCCGACGTATGCCGGGCGTTGGGGTCCCCATACTTGGGTTTTTCCACATCTTTCAAATCCACCATGTTGTTTCTCCCGTCGGTTTTACAAACCGTTTTCCTTTCATCCCCTCAAATGCCCGGTTTCAGCGGGTGCCGTAGTCCCGGGCGCCGTAGATGGCGGTGCCGATCCGCACCAGGGTAGCCCCTTCCCGGATGGCGTTCTCATAGTCGCCGCTCATCCCCATGGAGAGGGTTTCCATCTTTACGTTGTCATAGCCCCGCTCCCCGGCCCGGACAAACAGCTTATACACCTGCGCCAGCAGGGCGCGGTTGGCATCGTCGTCCTCGTTCACTGGGGGAATAGCCATCAGGCCCTTGACCCGCAGATGGGGCTTGGCTGCCGCCGTATCCAGCAGGGCCCACAGGGCTTCGGGCGGAACGCCGGTCTTGCTGGCCTCCTCCCCGATGTTCACTTCCAGCAGGATATCCTGGATCAGGTCCAGCTTGGCGGCCTCCTTTTCCAGCGCCAGCACCAGCCGCTCACTGTCCACGCTCTGGATCAGAGAAGCCCGGCCCAGCACCTTCTTGATCTTGTTGGTCTGCAGGTGGCCGATGAAGTGGGCCGGCTTGCCGCAGTAGGCCCCGGCGTCGTAGTTGACGCACAGCTCCTGCACATGGTTTTCCCCAAACAGGTCGATGGGCAGCTGGGCGCTCAGGGCGATGGTCTCAGGGGTATGGGTCTTGCAGGCGGCGCACAGCTGGACGCTGGCCGGGTCCCGCCCGGCCTGGCGGGCTGCGTCATCCATCCGGCGGCGAATCTCCGCCACCGCCTGGGCCATTTGTTCCAAATTCCGTTCCGGCATAGCTTGTCTCAGTCCTCCTCGGTGTATTTGGCCCGTTCCCCGCCGATCAGCTTGGGGCGGGTGCGGGCGCACAGCAGAATGGCGCGGCCAATGTGGTCCAGCGACAGCCGCACCGGCACCGCCACTGCCCGCAGGTGCATCCCGATCAGGGTGCCGCCAATGTCCATGCCCGCGTGGGCCCGGATGGCTTCCACCGCCACCGGGTGTTCAAAGTGCTTCCAACAGGTGGTGGCCCAGCTGCCGCCGGCATGGGGCCGGGGCACCACGCAGACTTCCTCCCAGCCGTGGGCCTCGGCGGCCTGCCGTTCCAGAATGATGGCCCGGTTCAGGTGTTCGCAGCACTGGGCTGCCAGCCAGATGCCCCGCTGGGCCAGCACCGGCGCAATGCCCTCGTAGACGGCGGCTGCCGCCTCCATGCTGCTGTCGTGGCCGATATGGCCTCCCACAATCTCACTGGAAGAACAGCCCACCACAAACACGTCCCCCGGCCGGAGGCTGGCCTGAGCCAGCAATTCCTCCACAGCCTGCCGCGCCTGGGCGGTAATCTCCATCTTTTCTTGTTCCGTCATACAAAAACGCCTCTTTTCTCAAAACCGGAAGTAATAAACGTCCCGGTCTGTACCAGACATATACAAGCGGTTGCCGCTGGCGGCCGCCGCCCAGCCCGCCACGTCGTCGGAGGCATAGGCCGCCTCCAGATTTCCGTCGGCGTCAAAGCTCTGGGCCGCGGTGGCGCTGTCTCCAAACAGTCCCTGCTGAACTCCCCGGGGCAGGCGGGCAGCAATCTCCCGCAGGCCCGGGTCCTGGGCCCGGCTTTCCAGCCAGTCCGCCTGGTTCCAGCGATAGGCCGCATAGACGCTGCCGTCGGCGTCCGCCGTCAGGGCGGCGGGATAGCCGGGCAGGTCCCCCGCAAAGAGGGTGCAGCCCTTGCCGCCGGCGGTCAGGTCCCGGCTGGCGGGGTCCACCGCCCAGATACAGCGGCTGGCCAGGTCGGCCACATAGAGGGTCTCGCCGTCGGGGGCCAGAGCCAGCCCGGCCGCACCGGCCACTTCACCCAGCACCGGCTGCACCGTCCGGGCCGCCGGGTCATAGACATAGACCCAGCCGGTGGCGGTATGGCCGATCAGCTCGGCCCGCAGGGCTTCCTCCATGGTGCCGGCTTTGGGGGTCAGGCGGACCGCCTCGGTGAAATACACCTTGCCCGCCGCGTCCACCGTCACCGCCGCCGGGTAGGACAGGGCCCGGCCGTCGATCTGGTTCACCACCTGTTCGGTGGCGGCGCCCCAGTCGTCGTGGGACACCCGGCAGAGGGCTCCGCCCTCATCGGTGAGGCGGGTGTACCAGATATCCCCCTCCCCATCAAAGGCAAAGGAGGTGATGACCCCTTTTTCAGTCAGCACCACCGTCAGGCCGGTACCGTCCTCCCGCATCCGCAGCAGTGTGCTGCCCTGGCCCTCCTGGGGCCGGGCGGCCAGATAGATCCAGCCGTCCTCCACCTGGATGCAGTCGAGGGGCTGGTAGCCCTCCAGGGTCAGGGAGGCCGTCTCGGTCACCGATGCCCCGCCCTGGGGCGCCTGGGCGGCGGGCAAGGTGTAGCTGTGGGGTTCGGCTTCAATGGGGCGGAACCCCAGGGTATACACCAGAGCCGCCGCCATCAGCAGGGCGAACACGGAAGCCGCCACCTGGAACCGGTGCAGGATGAAATCCCGCCGGGCCCGCCGGGCTTCCTCCCAGGCGGCACGGCGGCGCGCCTCCTCGGCGCGGCTGGCCTGGAACCGGCGGGAATACCGGGACAGCCAGGCGAAAAGCCCCGGCCCGAAAATCACCAGAACGATGAACAGGATCAATACAATTTCTGTCAGTCCCAAACGCATGGATGTGGTTCCTTTCTTTTGCCTTCCGGGCCGCGGGCGCGGCAGAAAGAGTAGTCGGCTTTAGTATACCGCATCTGGGCCCTCCGGCGCAAGTGCGGCCGGGATTTTGGATTGCGCCGCCCCCGGCGGCTGTGCTACAATGAAGACAGCTCATCTCATCTTTTCCAAAGGATTCACCCAAAGTTCACACTTCTTCACATTTTCCGTATTATTATGTAATTGTGATAAGATATTGTGAAATGGGTCCGGCCGCCCCGGCCGGGCATTTCAACATCAGAAATGGAGGACCCCCGCCCTATGGCTAAGATATTGATCGTCGACGACGAACCCCGCATCCGGGAACTGATCCGGGAGCACCTGCAGTACGCAGGCTACACCTGCGAAGAGGCCGCCGACGGCTCGGCCGCTCTGGCCCAGGTCACCAGCTCCAGCTACGACCTGGTGATTCTGGACCTGATGATGCCCTTTATGGACGGCATGACCTGCCTGCGGGAAATGCGCAGCCGCCACATCAACACCCCCGTCATCATCCTGACCGCCCGCGGCGAGGAATACGACAAGCTGGCCGGCCTGGAAGGCGGCGCGGACGACTATGTGGTCAAGCCCTTCTCCCCCCGGGAGCTGGTGGCCCGGGTCAAGGCGGTGCTCAACCGCACCCTGGCCCATCCCGACACCGCCGCCACCGTCATGACCTTTGGGGAGCTGTCCATCGACACCGCCAGCCACACCGTCAAGGTGGGCGGCGAGGAAGTCAGCCTCACCCCCAAGGAGTTTGACCTGCTGGTCTTTTTGGCCTCCAACAAGGGGATCGCCCTCTCCCGTGAGAAAATTCTGCAGAAGGTTTGGAACTACGACTATTTCGGCGAGGACCGCACCGTGGACACCCACGTCAAGATGCTGCGCGGGCATCTGGGGGCCTGCCGCAGTTACATTGTGACCGTCTGGGGCATCGGCTATAAGTTCGACCCCGACGCCCACCGGTAATCCATGCACCGCCTCAAACCGCCCCGGGCCGCCACCCCAGGCATCCGCGCCCAGCTGATGCTGTTCCTCGCCTTCATCTGCCTTCTGCTGCTGGGGCTGTACTGGTTTTTGTCCACCCAGCTGCTGGAGCCCCTCTACAACCGCCGCATCGAAAACCAGCTGGCCGACCAGGCCGACGAGATCGTCTCCCTCATTCAGGATACCCAGGACGAGGGCGGCATCATTTCCAGCTGGGATTTCGGCATCCTGATGGTGGACAGCACCTTCCGCACCAAGCTGTATGAGAGCCTTTCGGCCAACACCCAGCTGACCAACTTCTGTGTGGACATCTCCGACTCCACCCTCCGCAGCGTCATCACCATCGAAAACCTCTACCCCTGCCTGCTCCACAACAGCACCCTGTCCTCCAAGTCGGACAGCAGCAGCTTTTCCTGGGACAAATCCACCGTCATTGAGATGCGCCGGGCCTGCCGTTCCAACGGCAGCTGGCTCCAGGTACTGAACACCAGCGGCGGTTCCTCCCAGGTGGTGGTGGGCCGGATGAGCCTGGACGGGACCTATTCGGTGCTGGTTTCCACCAGCCTGGTCCATGTGGCCGAGGCCGGGCAGGTGCTCAGCGACATGCTGCCCCTCATCGCCATCCTGGTGTTTGCCTTTGCCCTGGCGGCGGCCTGGCTGTTCAGCCAGTGGTTCACCCGCCCCCTGCGGGAACTGTCCGCCGCAGCCCGCCAGGTGGCCCAGGGAGACTATTCGGTCCATGTGGAGCCCAACCGGCGGGACGAGCTGGGCACCCTGGCCGAGGACTTCAACCACATGGCCCGGGAGGTCCAGCGGGCTGCCCAGATGCAGCGCGACCTGCTGGCCAACGTCTCCCACGACCTGCGCACCCCCCTCACCCTCATCAAGGGCTATGCCGAAACGGTGCGTGACATCACCGGCGACGACAAGCCCCATCGGGACGAGCAGCTGAACATCATTGTGGACGAGACCGACCGTCTGACCGCCCTGGTGTCCAGCGTCATGGAGCTGAGCAAGGTGACCAGCGGCGCCGACAAGTGCGAGATGGTCCGCTTTGACATGGGCCAGCTGTGCGACGAGGTCAGCGAGCGCTACGACGCCGTCTGCGCCCAGAACGGCTGGACCCTCCAGCTG
This sequence comes from Faecalibacterium sp. An192, assembly GCF_002160175.1. Classification (NCBI taxonomy): domain Bacteria; kingdom Bacillati; phylum Bacillota; class Clostridia; order Eubacteriales; family Oscillospiraceae; genus Faecalibacterium; species Faecalibacterium sp. An192. The sequence continues at coordinate 54,601 of NZ_NFKB01000001.1, read as the reverse complement.
GAACTCCCCGACCAGCCCCTGGAAGTGTTCGCCGATCCCACCATGATCGAGCGGGCCCTCCACAACCTGCTGGGCAACGCCATGCACCACATCGGCCCCGACGGCGTCTTTGTGCTGCGGGCTATGCCCTGTGAGGAAGGGGTCCGGGTGGAGGTGGAGGACCACGGCCCCGGCATCTCGGCCGAGGACCTGCCCTACATCTTCGAGCGGTACTACCGCTCCCGCTCCGACGCCGGCAAGGCCGGCACCGGCCTGGGCCTGTCCATCACCAAGGCCATCTTTGAACAGCACGGCTTCCGCTTCGGGGTCCAGAGCACGCCGGGCAAGGGTTCCACCTTCTGGTTCATCATGAAGCCCCCCGCCAGCGAGCACTAAGCCTCTCCCCCGGACGTATTGCATTCTGCGGTCCGATTGTTGTATACTATTGGCATTCGTACTCATCCCACATCACACAGAGGGGCCCGGCGCACCCTGCGCACGGGCCCGGGGAGGCTGACATGCTTACCATCACTGTTGCGCGGGACGGCAGCGGCGACTTTGCCACCATCGGCGAAGCCGTCCAGGCCGTACCCTATGATCTGCCCGCCGAAATTTTGATCGGGCCGGGCACCTACCGTGAAAAGCTGGTGTGCGAAAAACAGCAGATCACCCTCAGAGGCGCCGGCATGGGCAAAACCCGTCTGGTCTGGGGGGACGGCGGCAAGCTGCCCCACATGGACGGGCGGCCCACCCACACCTTCCGCAGCTGGACTGCCTTTTTCAGCGGCGGCCAGGTGACGGTGGAAGATCTGACCATCGAAAACGACGCGGGCCCCGGCGCACAGGCCGGCCAGGCCATCGCGGCCTATGTGGACAGCCAGCAGGCGGTGTTCCGCCGGGTGCGGCTGCTGGGCAACCAGGACACCCTGTTCTGCGCTCCCCTGCCCGAAAAAGAGCGGGAGAAGGACGGCTTCCTGGGGCCCCGGGTCTTTGCGCCCCGCCGGCCCAGCGCCCAGTATTACCAGGGCTGCGAGATCGCCGGTGATATTGATTTCATCTTTGGCGGTGGGGACGCCCTCTTTGAACAGTGCACCCTCCGCTCGGTGGACAACGGCGACGGCAGCTGCCGCGGCTACGTCACCGCCCCCTCCACCGCTCCCGACGGGCTGGGCTTTGTCTTCTGGGACTGTGACTTTGTGTCGGACTGCCCCGCCGGCAGCGTCTATCTGGGCCGGCCCTGGCGGCCCGCCGGCAAAACCGCCGTCCTGGAATGCCGTCTGGGCCAGCACATCGCCCCGGCCGGCTTCTGCGCCTGGAACGGCCGTTCCGACTGGGACAAATCCACCTTTGTGGAGGAGGGCAACACCGGCCCCGGCGCCGTGGAACGGACCGGCGGCCTGGTCCGCACCCTGGACGTCACCGAGGCCGGCCGCCTGCTGAATCAGGCCCGCCGCCGCTGCCGCCCCCAATGAGAAAGGAAGTCAAACCATGAACCATCTGCCCAACTGGGTGAAATGGCTGATTGTGGTCGTCGTCTTTGGGGTGATGGCCGCCCTGATGCTGGCGGTCAACGACCGGGCTTCCCGGGTGGATATGCCCGAGCCCGACACGACCTTTGGTATTTACAAATCCGCCAGCGAAACCGCATAATCGAACCAAAAAAGGACCTGTCCCTTCCGGGACAGGTCCTTTTTGTGTCGGTTGGTTATTTCAGGACGATCTTGCCGTCCTCGGCGTCCACCGTCAGGCTGCCGCCGCTGGTGAGCAGGCCGTCGATGATGCGGGTGGCTGCCTCGTCCTCCACCTGCTTGCGGATGATCCGCCGCAGGTCCCGGGCGCCGAACCTGCCGCCCTCGCACTGGGCCACCAGAGCCTTGACGGCTGCCGGGGTATAGCTGTAGGCGATGCCCTTGGCCTCCATGCCGGGGCGGTACTCCTCCAGCATCAGGCCGGCGATCCCCTCCAGGGTCTCGTCGCTCAGGGACTTGAAGACCACGATTTCGTCCACACGGCCCAGGAACTCGGGGCGCAGGAACTGGCGCAGGGACTTCATGGTCTTGTCCTTGTTCATCTCCTCGGCGCTCTTGTTGAAGCCCAGACCGCCGGTGCCCTGCTCGGAAGAGCCGGCGTTGGAGGTCATGCAGATGACGGTGTTGGAGAAATCCACCGTCCGGCCCTGGGCGTCGTTGATCTTGCCCTCGTCCAGAATCTGAAGCAGGATGTTCAGCACGTCGGGGTGGGCCTTCTCGATTTCGTCAAAGAGAACCACGCTGTAGGGGCGGCGGCGGACCTTTTCGGTCAGCTGGCCGGCCTCCTCATAGCCCACATAGCCCGGAGGCGAGCCGATCATCCGGGAGACGGCGTACTTCTCCATATATTCGCTCATGTCCAGCCGGATCAGCGGGTCGGGACCGGCGAACAGCTGGCTGGCCAGCTGCTTCACCAGCTCGGTCTTGCCCACGCCGGTGGGGCCCACAAAGATGAAGCTGGCGGGACGGCGGCGGCCGGCCAGGTCGGCGCGGCTCCGCTTGACGGCCTGGGCCACCAGGTGGACGGCCTCGTCCTGGCCGATGATCTTCTTTTTCAGCTCGTCTTCCAGGCCGGCCAGGCGGACGTACTCGGTCTCCCGAATCTTCACTGCCGGAATGCCGGTCCACAGCTCGATGACCCGGGCCAGATCCTCCATCGACACGGCGATCTCGCTGGCTGCGGCCTGCCGGGCCGGCAGGTCGGCCTCCAGCTGGGCAATGCGGGTCTTGCGCTCGGCCACCCGCTCATAGTCGATGGCCTCGTCGGTGCCCGCCGACTCCATGTCGGCCTCCTCCTGCTTCAGGGTTTCCAGCTCCTTCTGGGCTTCCAGATAGGCGGAAATCTCAGGGTGGGCCAGGTTGCAGCAGGCGCAGGCCTCGTCCAGCAGGTCGATGGCCTTGTCGGGCAGATAGCGGTCGGTAATATACCGCTCCGACAGGGTGACGGCTGCGCTGACCACCGCGGCAGGAACCTGCACATGGTGATAGTTCTCATAATAGCGCTTGATGCCGTTCATGACGGCGATGGTGTCCGAAATGCTGGGCTCCTCCACCCGCACCGGCTGGAACCGGCGCTCCAGGGCCTGGTCCTTCTCGATATACTTGCGGTACTCGGCAAAGGTGGTGGCGCCGATGACCTGAATCTCCCCGCGGGAGAGGGCGGGCTTGAGGATATTGCCCGCATTCATGGCGCCCTCGCTCTCGCCGGCGGCGGTGATGGTGTGGATCTCGTCGATGAACAGGATCACATTGCCCGCCTGGCGCACTTCGTTCAGCAGGCCCTTGACCCGCTGCTCAAACTGTCCGCGGAACTGGGTGCCCGCCACCAGGGCGGTCAGGTCCAGCAGATAGATTTCCTTGTCCTTCAGCTGGGCCGGCACCTGGCCCCGGGCGATCCGCTCGGCGATGCCCTCGGCGATGGCGGTCTTGCCCACGCCGGCCTCGCCGATCAGGCAGGGGTTGTTCTTCTGGCGGCGGGACAGGATCTGAATGGTGCGGTAGATCTCCCGGTCCCGGCCGATGATGTCATCCAGCCGGCCGTCCCGGGCCTTGGCGGTCAGGTTCTCGCAGTAGGTGTCCAGGAACTTGCGGCGGGGCGGCTTTTTGCCGCTCTTGTTGTTTTTGCCGCCGGCATTGCTGGAGCCGTTCTGGTCATCCTGCCCGGTCATGCTCAGGGGGAAGGTGGCGTTGCCGCCCGGCACAAAGCCGTCGTCTCCGCCTTCCTCGTTGCCCTCGTCGGGGGACATGCCCATCATCATGGCCAGGGGGTTGGCCCCTTCGCCCATTTCTTCCATCAGGCTGTCCATCCGGTCTTCCATGCTGTCCATGTCCTGATCGGACAGGCCCAGCCGCTTCATCATATCTTCCACCGGCTTGATGTGCATTTCACGGGCACAGCGGAGGCAATAGCCCTCCTGCTTCATCTGCCCGTTCTCCATCCGCTGGACGAAGATGATTGCCGGTCTCTTTTTGCATCGAACGCAAGTCATAGCGTCTCCTTCCATCGTGAAACCCTCCCCCTCCTGTAAACTATACAAACGGGTTGATCTGGTTGAAAAGTTGGTACCAGAGGCTCCCGCCCAGGGCAGCCTCGTTGAGGAGGGGCAGATTGCCCCCCGAAATAATCATCAGCGCCCAGACCACGCACATTCCCAGGAACACATCGGCGAGGCCTGCCAGGGCTCCCACCACCATGCCCAGGGTGCGGTTGACGGCGCCCAGCACCGGCAGATGATTCACCAGGCCCAGCACCGTGACCAGGAGGCTGATGAGCATCCGCAGGGCGGCAAAGCAAAGAAAAAACAACACCAGCGAGAAAACCGGCGTCAACAGCGGACGAATTACATCCTGGACGATGGTGTCCGCCACCACCAGGGCGTTGTCGGTCAAAAGGCCGTCCAGCGCCCGCTGGCAGGCCTCCACCACCTGGCGGCGGATGCTCTCGGGCAGAAAGCCCGCATACTGCTGGGCGATCCGGTTGAGGTCCACGGCGCCGCCCTCCGACAGGCTGACGGCGATCCGCTCCCGAAAACTGCCGGCAAAGAACCGGTCGAACAGGGCGCCCGATCCCCAGGATGCCAGCTGATGAGCCCCGATCAGGCTCAGCAGGTTGCCGCCGATCTGAACCACGGCGGCCAACAGTCCTTTGCGGGCGTAGTGAATGGCAAGGCCCAACCAGACTGCCGTACAAATAATATCAAAAAGAAATGACGGATTCATGAACATAGACGAAATTCTTTATCAGACAAGGTGTCAGAGTGCCAAAAGGCACTCCAGCCGGCATACCCTCCTCCAATGTTTCCCCAAAGCAGCCCATTTACCCCGGCCGCCTCATGCCGCAGGGGCAGCTGATGCCTCCGACGAGGCCGCATCCCCGGAGGTGTCCGGCGGGGTGATCCGCTGGACCATGTTGTCGGTAAAGACATACAGCCCGCTGCTGTTTGCCAGCATGGCGTGGGGCCGGGCCGACAGCGGAACGCTCCACTGATAGGTGCCGTCCATCCCGAAGCATTCCACCGAGCTGTCGCAGAGCAGGTAGAAGGCGTCGGTGCCCCGGGCGATGCCGTGGGCGGTGGGGACGGTGCCCTCATACTGGATGTTGAGTCCGCTGTCCATCAGCACCACGCTGCTGGACTGTCCGCTGCCGAACAGCACCGCCAACCCGCCATTGGCGGTGGACAGACCCGCCACCGCTGCGCCGCCGAAGTCCCGGCGGCCCTGGGCGCTGCCGTCCGAGCCATAGAGGGCCGCGTGGCTGTCATAGACTGCCAGCAGCCGGGCATTGGACTGCCACTCCAGTTCCAGCGGCATGCTGCCCGCCTCGGCGGCCAGCAGCTGGGGTTCACCCACCCGCAGGTTCAGCAGATACAGGTTGGACACCACCTGTCCATCCTGGGCGGTGACGGTGGCCACCGCCAGCTGGGTGCCGTCGGGTGAAAAGGCCATCCGCATGGGGATGCCCTCGGTGGTGGTGAGGCTCCAGGTCAGCATCTCATCCCGGGCGTTGTCGTAGACCGTCAGCAGGGCCAGCTTGCGGACGTCGTCGGTGACCACCGCCAGCTCGCTCCCGTTGCTGAGAGCGCAGAGGAAAATCCCCCCGCTGGTCTGGCGGGTGTACAGTTCCCGGGTGCGGCTCTCCACCCGCAGCTCACTGCCCGAGCGGTTGTACAGCACAAAGCTGTTTTTCCCTGCCGCCAGGGCCGGCCGGGCATAGCCGGTGCCGATGTTGTTGAGGCGGGCGCCGCTGTTGGAGTAGACGGCGCAGCCGTCCTCCCCCAGCACCACAAAGCTGCCTCCCAGGGCCTCCACCTGATACACCGCTCCGGTGCCGGTCTGCTGGGGGAACCCCCGCTCCGGCATCAGGGCAATCCGCACCGTGTCGGCGAAGTCCTCCAGCGCCATCACCGAGGTATTTACCACGCCGGTGAGGTAGATGACCACTGCCGCCACCAGAATCACCAGCAGGGCGGTGCGCCGCAAACGGCGGTTCCGCAGGCGCTGGCGGGCCGCCTCGATGTATTCGATCCGCCCCGCAGACATCTCCTCTCTGCGGGCGCTCCGGCCGGTCTTTCTCATCCCTCTGCTTCCTTTCCTTGCGGCTGTACTCAGTTACAGCACGCCATAATCCACATGGTGCAAAAACAATCCCTTGGCCGGCAGGGTGGGCCCGGCGTTTTTGCGGTCGCGGCTGGCCAGAATGGCCGGCACCGCGTCGGGGTCCATCCGGCCCGCCCCCACCTCGCAGAGGGTGCCGGCCAGAATCCGGACCATATTGTACAGGTAGCCGTCGGCGGTCACCGTGATGCTGACGGCATCCCCCTGCCGGGCCACCTGACAATCGGTGATGGTGCGGACAGTGTCCCCGTGGGCCGCCGCCGAGCTGCGGGCCGCACACAGGGCCAGAAAATCGTGTTTGCCCACGAAATGGGCCGCCGCCTGCTGCATCCTGCCCTCGTCCAGGCGGCCGGGCATCCGGCAATAGTACCGCTCCTCAAAGGGGGAGTCGATGGGACTGTTGTGGATGCGGTAGAGATAGGTTTTGGTGTGGGCGGCGTACCGGGCGTGGAAGCCGTCCGGCACCTGCCGGGCCTTCAAAACCCGGATATCCCGGGGCAGCTTTGTATTGAGGGCCAGGGGGAATTTTTCGGGCAGGATCCGCACATCCGCCTCAAAGCTGAGGGCGAAGCCCAACGCATGAACCCCCGCGTCGGTGCGGCTGCACCCCTTGATGTCGGGGCGGAAGCCGATCACCGCCTCCAGCCCGTCCTGAAAGGCAGCCGCCACGCTCTGCCCGTTGGGCTGAACCTGAAAGCCGCAGTATTCGGTGCCGTCAAAGGCCAGTGTCAACAGCCAGGTCACAGGCCGCGCCTCCTTTCAAACTATCACAAATGCGGGGCGAAACGGGGGAGATTTGCTCCCCCGTCCAAAAACAGGGCCGCCGGGCAGGCCCGGGGCCCCGTAACGCTGCATCAATAGTTGGGGAACACCAGCCGGGAGGCCAGAATCACCCCAAAGCAGACCAGGCAGAACACCAGGTCCAGATAGTCCTGGCGGCAGCACCGCAGGACCTTCAGACGGGTGCGGCCCTCGCCGCCCCGGTAGCACCGGCACTCCATGGCCATGGCCAGCTCGTCCGCCCGGCGGAAGGCCGAAATGAACAGCGGAATCAGCACCGGCACCAGGGCCTTGACCCGGTCGGTGAGCTTGCCTGTGTCCAGCATGGCGCCGCGGGCCTTCTGGGCGTTCATGATCTTGTCGGTCTCCTCAATCAGGGTGGGGATGAACCGCAGGGCAATGCTCATCATCATGGCCAGCTCGTGCACCGGGAAGTGCAGTTTGGCCAGGGGCCGCAGCAGGGCCTCGATGGCATCGGTGAGGACGATGGGGCTGGTGGTGTAGGTCAGCAGGCTGGTGCCCGCAATCAGGGCCGCCACCCGGACGCCCATGACGATGGCATAGCGGACGCCCTCGGCGTAAATGGTCAGAAAGCCCATCTGGAACAGCGGGTCCCCCTCGCCGCTGACGAAAAAGACGTTCAGCACCGCGGTGAACAGGATGATGGGCAGGATGGGCTTGAGGCTCCGGCCAATCATCTTGAGGGGGATCTGGGCCACCAGATACATGGCGGCCAGAAAGACCACCGACAGAGTCAGGCCCAGAGGGTTGGAGGCGGCGAACAGCACCGCAATATAGACGATGGTCAGCACCAGCTTCAGCCGAGGGTCAAAGCGATGAACCGGGCTGTTGCCGGGGAAGTGCTGGCCAATGGTAATATCCCGAATCATTCAGCACAGCCCCCTTTCTCGGCGGCATGGGGCGCGCGGGACAGAGTCAGGCTCTCCCCCGCGTCGCGGCGGGCCTTGGCCTCCACGATCTTCTTGACCGCATAGGGAATGGTGTAGACGTCCGCCGGGACGTCAATCCCCATTTCCCGCAGTTTCAGGAAAATCTTGGTGACCTGGGGCACCGACAGGCCCAGGGCCAGCAGTTCCTGCGCCCGGGCAAAGACATTCTCCACCGTGTCGTACATGGCCACATGCTTCTGGGCCATCACCAGCACCTTGTCCGCGTAGCGGGCAATATCTTCCATGCTGTGGGACACCAGCAGAACGGTGGTGCCGGTCTTTTTGTGGTAGGCCTTGATGGCCGAGAGGATGGAATCCCGTCCCTCGGGGTCCAGGCCGGCGGCAGGCTCGTCCAGCACCAGGATGCGGGGCTCCATGGCCATGACGCCCGCTACCGCCACCCGGCGCTTCTGGCCGCCCGACAGCTCAAAGGGGCTGCGCTGGAGCAGGGCCTGGTCCAGCCCTACGAATTTGGCGGCCTCCTGCACCCGGCGGTCCACTTCTTTGTCGTCCAGGCCCATGTTTTTGGGGCCGAAGGCGATGTCTTTATAGCAGGTCTCCTCAAACAGCTGGTACTCCGGATACTGGAACACCAGGCCGGTGAGGAAGCGGAAATCCCGGATTTTGGCGGGGTCCTCCCAGACGTCGCGGCCATCGATGATGATCTTGCCGCTGGTGGGGCGGTTAAGGCCGTTCATGTGGCCGATCAGGGTGCTTTTGCCCGAACCGGTGGCCCCGATGATGCCCACGAAGTCCCCTTCTTCCACCTCGAAGCTGACGTCGTCCAGCGCGGTGACCTCGCCGGGCATCCCTTTGTTGTAGATATAGGAAAGGTGTTCCACCTTGATGATGCTTGCCATATTGCCCTCCCTCACTTCAGCAGCTCGTAGAGAGCCTGTGCACATTCGCCGGGGTCGATGATGCCCTCCGGCATGGGGATGCCGGCCTTCACCAGCTCGTCCCGCAGCTCAGCGGCCTGGGGCACGTCCAGGTGCAGGGCCCGGACTTCCTCAGTGCGGCTGAACACCTCTTTGGGGGTGCCCTCCATCACGATGTGGCCGCGGCTCATGACGATAACCCGGTCGGCCTGGGCGGCCTCCTCCATATAGTGGGTGATGGCCACCACGGTGATCCCCATATCCCGGTTCAGCCGGTGGATGGTCTGCATCACCTGTTCCCGGCCCCGGGGGTCCAGCATGGCGGTGGCCTCGTCCAGCACGATGCAGTCGGGGCTCATGGCCACGATGCCCGCAATGGCCACCCGCTGTTTCTGGCCGCCCGACAGGTTGTGGGGAGCCCGGGTGCGCATCTCATAGATGCCGGTCATCTTCATGGCGTCGTCGATGCGGCGGCGCATTTCTTCGGTGGGGACACCCAGGTTTTCCAGGGCGAAGGCCACGTCCTCCTCCACCACGGTGGCTACAATCTGGTTGTCCGGGTTCTGGAACACCATGCCCACCTTCTGGCGGATGTCGTACAGCTTGTCATCGTCGGCGGTATCCATCCCCTCCACCGTGACCGTGCCGGTCTCGGGCAGAAGAATGGCGTTGAAGTGCTTGGCCAGGGTGGATTTGCCGCAGCCGTTGGCCCCCAGCACCGCCACAAACTCGCCCCGCTTCACAGCGGCGGAAACGCCGTTCAGGGCGTAGCTGGCTCCCTCCGGGTCATACCGGAAGTGCAGGTCCTTGGCCTGCAGAATTGTTTCGTTCATTTGTCCTTCTCTTTTCTGGTGGCACGCCCGTCCGGCCCTTGGCCCCGGGCTGCGCCCCATGCTCAGGTTGGTGTGTTGGTTTTCGTTCACAGCGACTCCCAGATCGCGGTGGAGCCGCAGGGCACCACGCCGCCGGTTTCCTTCACCGGCAGGCCGATCTCGTCGCAGCTGGTGGCGCCCCCGAACCGGGGCGTCAGGGTGGTCTTGAGGATATACTCCATCACCGCCGGGGACAGGCCCGCCGTGTAGCTGTTGACCGCAAAGAACAGCGGATGGTCGCTCAGCACGTCGGCGCACTGGCAGATCAGGTCATAGATGCAGTCCTCCAGCTTCCACACCTCGCCGCCGGGGCCCCGGCCATAGCTGGGCGGGTCCATGATGATGGCGTCGTAGGTGTTGCCGCGGCGCTTTTCCCGGGCCACGAACTTGCTGCAGTCGTCCACCAGCCACCGGATGGGCCGGTCGGCCAGGCCGCTGGCCACAGCGTTCTCCTTGCCCCACTGGACCATGCCCTTGGATGCGTCCACATGGCAGACCGAGGCCCCCGCCGCGGCGCAGGCCAGGGTGGCGCCGCCGGTGTAGCCGAACAGGTTCAGCACCCGGATGGGGCGGCCGGCGGCCCGGATTTTCTGGTCATACCAGGCCCAGTTCACCGCCTGTTCCGGGAACACGCCGGTGTGCTTGAAGCCGGTGGGGCTGACAATCAGGGTCAGCCGCCCGGGGCCCTCTCCGCAGTGAATCTGCCAGCGCTCGGGCAGGGGGCGGCGGTGTTCCCAGCTGCCGCCGCCCTGGTTGGAGCGGTGATAGATGGCGTCGGCCCGGGCCCACAGGGGGCTCTGGGGCGCACTTTTCCAGACCACCTGGGGGTCAGGCCGGACCAGAAGGGCTTCCCCCCACCGCTCCAGCCGGTTGCCCCCGGTGGCGTCCAATAATTCGTAATCCTTCCAGCTGTCGGCTGCTCTCATGGTCTTCCTCTTTCAGAAACGTCTTAAAAACAGGTTGTCACTTTTTCAGAATGCGGCGGTTGATCCGCTCCACAATCCGCTCGGCGCAGGCCCGGATCTCCTCCAGGTTTTCGCCCTCCACCATGACGCGGATTTTGGGCTCGGTGCCCGACACGCGGACCAGAACCCGGCCCATCCCCATCAGCTTCTGCTGCTCGTTCTCGATGAAGCCGGCCAGCACCTCGTCCTCCTTGTAGGCGGCCTTCTGGGCGGCGTTGGCTTCCACGTTGATGAGCACCTGGGGGAACTGGGCATAGATGCCGTTGAGCTCGCTCATCTTCTTGCCGCTCTCGGCCAGCAGGGTCAGCAGCTTGCCGGCGGTCAGCTCGCCGTCGCCGGTGGTGGCGTGGTGGAGCAAAATCACATGGCCGCTCTGCTCGCCGCCGATGGCATAGCCGTTCTCCCGCATATTCTCCAGCACGTACCGGTCGCCCACGGCGGTCTTTTCGGTGCGGATGCCCTGGCGCTCCATGAACTTCACAAAGCCCAGGTTGGACATGACCGTCACCACGGCGGTGTCGGCGTCCAGCTTGCCCTTGGCCTTCATCATCATGGACAGCAGGGCGATGATCTTGTCGCCGTCGATCTCCTGGCCCTTTTCGTCGCAGGCCAGGCAGCGGTCGGCGTCGCCGTCAAAGGCGATGCCGCAGTCATAGCCGCCGTCCACCACGGCCTTTTCCAGTTTTTCCAGATGGGTGCTGCCCACCCCGTCGTTGATGTTCTTGCCGTCGGGGGTGACGCCCAGGAAGGTGCACTTGGCGCCCAGACGGGGGAACAGCTTCTGGGCCACCGCAGCGGCGGCGCCGTTGGCGCAGTCGATGCAGACATTCAGGCCGGTCAGGTTCCCTTCCACCGACTCATACAGGTGGTCCACATAGTCCCGCAGGCCGTCGGTCCGGAAGGACACCTGGCCCACCCCGGCGCCAGTGGCCAGAGGGATATCCTTGCAGTCGTTGTCGATGTGGGCCTCGATCTGGGCCTCCACCTCGTCGGGCAGCTTGTAGCCGGTGGAGGCAAAGACCTTGATGCCGTTGAATTCCATGGGGTTGTGGGAGGCCGAGATCACCACGCCGGCGTCCGCCTTGTACTTGGTGACCAGGTAGGCCACCGCCGGGGTGGGCAGAACGCCCAGAGCCTCCACGTCGGCGCCCACGCTGCACAGGCCGGCGGTGAGGGCGGCCTCCAGCATATCACCCGACTGGCGGGTGTCCTTGCCGATCAGAATGCGGGGCTTGCGGCCGGTGCTGTCGGTCAGGACCGCCGCCACGCCGCGGCCCAGCTTCATCGCCAGCTCACAGGTCAGGTCAACGCCGGCAATGCCCCGCACGCCGTCGGTTCCAAAATACTTTCCCATACCATCAGATCCCTTCTTGCAGGCCGCAGAGCGGCACTCTCTATAGACGTTTTTATGCGGCGGTCCTCAGAACATGCTCTGCTGGCCGCCGTCCTCGGCACAGTCGGTCTCGGGGGGACGCATGCCCAGATGCTCATAGGCCAGATGGGTCACGCACCGGCCCCGGGGGGTCCGGGTCAGAAAGCCCATCTGCATCAGATAGGGCTCGCACAAATCCTCCAGGGTGACAGCTTCCTCACCCAGAGCGGCGGCCAGGGTTTCCAGGCCCACCGGCCCGCCGCCGTACATCTCGATGATGGCCCGCAGCAGGCTGCGGTCCAGTTCGTCCAGGCCCAGGGCGTCCACATCCATCCGGCGCAGAGCCATCAGGCAGACGTCCTGGTCGATGACGCCGTCCCCCAGCACGGTGGCAAAGTCCCGCACCCGCTTGAGGAAGCGGTTGGCCACGCGGGGGGTGCCCCGGCTGCGCTTGGCCAGCTCATAGGCACCCTCGGGGGTGATGGGCTGGTCCAGAATGCCGGCGCTGCGGCGGATGATCTTGGCCAGCTCGTCGGGGCTGTACAGCTCCAGCTTGAGCAGGACGCCGAACCGGTCCCGCAGGGGGCCGGTCAGCTGGCCGGCCCGGGTGGTGGCGCCCACCAGGGTGAAATGGGGCAGGTTGATCCGGATGCTCTGGGCGCTGGGGCCCTTGCCGATGATGATATCCAGGGCGTAGTCCTCCAGGGCCGGATAGAGCACTTCCTCCACCTGGCGGGACAGCCGGTGGATCTCATCAATAAAGAGGACGTCCCCCTCCTGCAGGTTGGTGAGCAGGGCCGCCAGGTCCCCCGGCTTCTCGATGGCGGGGCCGCTGGTGATGCGGATCTGCACCCCCATCTCGTTGGCAATGATGCCGGCCAGGGTGGTTTTGCCCAGGCCCGGCGGGCCGTAGAGCAGCACATGGTCCATGGCCTCTCCCCGGCGGCGGGCGGCCTCCAGGTAGACTTTCAGGTTCTGCTTGACCTTTTCCTGTCCGATGTAGTCCTCCAGATGCTGGGGGCGGAGGTTGTTTTCCTCGCTGTCCGCCGCCGTCAGGCCGGGCTGCATCATTTTTGCGCCATAAAGTGCTTCGTCCTGCATGGATTATCTCCCCCCTGCCATGCCCCGCAGCGCCAGGCGGATGATCTCCTCCACCGGCAGCGCAGGATCAATCTTGGAAATGGCCAGGGCGGCCTCGCTCTGGCTGTAGCCCAGGGACACCAGCGCCGCAATGGCCTGGCTGCCGCTCTGGCCCGACGCGGTGGACGCCACGCCGGACAGGTCTTCCATGGTGGCCGACCCGGCAGCGCCCTTGGCCACCTTGTCCTTCAGTTCCAGCACAATCCGCTGGGCCAGCTTGGGGCCCACGCCGTTGGCGGCCTTGAAGGCCTTGTGGTCCCCTGCCGACACCGCCAGGTACACCCGGTCCGGCTCCATGACGCTCAGGATGGCCAGGCCCACCTTGGGGCCCACCCCCGACACGCCCGTCAGCAGCTTGAAGCAGTTCTGCTGTTCCTCGGTGGCAAAGCCATAGAGGCTGATGTCATTTTCGGTGACGTTCAGAACGGTATAGAGGGTGGCCTCCGACCCGGCTCCCGGCATGGCCGCCGCCACATTGGAGGGGCACTGGGCGCAATAGCCCACCCCGCCGCAGGAAATGACCACGCTGTCCAGCGTTTTCTTGATGATTTTTCCGCTCAGGCAATAAATCATAGTGTATCCTCAAAACGATCTTTCCGGGCGGCTCAGATGGGCCCGATTCGCCGGGCCGACAGGCGGCTCAGCTGGTTGGCATGGGTATGGCAGAAGGCGATGGCCATGGCCAGTGCGTCGGCGGTGTCGTCGGGCTTGGGGATGGCGGGCAGATGCAGCAGGATGCGGGTCATCTCCTGCACCTGTTTTTTGACCGCCTTGCCGTAGCCGGTGACCGCCTGCTTGACCTGCATGGGGGTATATTCATACACCGGCAGGCCCGCCTGGGCCGCCGCCAGCAAAATCACCCCGCGGGCCTCGGCCACGCCGATGACGGTGGTTTGGTTGTGCTGGTAGAACAGTTTTTCGATGGCCAGCACCTCCGGCTGGGTACGGTGAATCACATCGCAGACGCCCTCGTACACGTCCCGCAGCCGGCCCTCAAAGGGGCGGCCTGCGTCGGTGGTGACGGCCCCGAAATCCACCGGTGCAAACCGGTTTCCTGTATATTCCACAACGCCCCAGCCCACAATCGCGTAGCCGGGGTCAATGCCCAAAACTCTCACCCTCTGCCTTCTGCCTGCCTTTCCCGTTCCGGCGCATTTTGACCGGAAGTTATACTGTTATAGTATAGCACAGCGGCGCGGGAATGGCAATTAAGGGCGCAGGACTCACAATTTTTTTATTTTTGTCTTTTTCCTCTTGCTTTTTCTTCTGAAATGTGCTATCATAACAAAGCCGCGACAAACGGCACAAAAGAAGAGTTGGACGGTTAGCTCAGCTGGTAGAGCATCTGCTTGACGTGCAGGAGGTCACAGGTTCGAGTCCTGTACCGTCCACCACACCCCAAATGCGAAAGCATTCGGGGTTTTTTGTTGTCCTGAGATTGGCAGCATCCTCAGTCTCCCCTATTTCCCTGCACGCAAAAATCCCCCATTCCGCCCTCACGGGCAGAATGGGGGATTTATGTTACTTATGGTTCAGGGGATCACTGGATGGGGCTCTTCCACTTGCGCATAACGCCCACCCCCAGGGCATGGGGGCCGGTGTGAACGGCAATGGTGGCGCCGATCTGCAGCATTTCCACATCGCACTCACTGGCGGGGTACTTGGCACGCAGGGCGGCCCGCAGCTGCATCCAGAAGCGGCGACCTTCGTCCGCGTCATAACCGTAGCCCACAAGGATGCGGTAGTCGTCGGGGTCGGCGTTCCGCTCGGCCAGATAGCCCAGCAGCTGCTCGATGGCTTTTTCCATGCTCTTCTGCCGGCCGCGGGCCATGCCGCCCGAGAAGATCTCGCCGTCGGCAAAGTGGATCATGGGCTTGACGTTCAGCAGGTTGGCCGCGCGGCCCGTCACCTTGCCGATTCGTCCGCCCTTGATGAGGTAGTCCAGATTGCCCACGGTGAAGAAGATCTGGTTGGTGGGGCGGGTGCCGTTGAGCCAGGTGAGGGTCTCGGCCAGGGTGCAGCCCGCAGCCCGCATGGCGGCTGCGTTTTCCACGGTGGCCGCCTCGCTGACGGTGGCTGCGCCGGTGTCCACCACCTCGATGACTGCATCGGGGTAGTCCTCCAGCACCAGCTCACGGGCGTTGCGGGCGCTGCCCACACCGCCGCTCATCTTGCCGGTGAAGCACAGACAGAGCACATCGCGGCCCTCCTTGGCCTTCTCCCGAAAGACCCGCTCAAAGTCCTCCAGGGAGGGCAGGCTGGTCTTGGGCAGAATGTCGGGGCGGTCCACCATGAACTGGTAGAAATCCCGCACCGCCATTTCCTGGCCCTCTTTCAGATAGGTCTGGCCGTCAATGGACACGTAGAACGGCACCACGGTCAGCCCCAGCTGATGGATCATTTCCTGCGTCAGGTCGCAGGCGCTGTCTGTAATGATATCGAACATGGTTTTCTCCCCGTTTCTCAGGTACGATGGATGTAAGCCTCCCGCTCAGCGCCCACCGAAATATAGGTGATCTTGCAGCCCACGGCCTTTTCCAGATAGAGGATATAGTTCTGTGCCTCAGCGGGCAGGTCCTCCCAGCGGCGGGCGGCGGTGATGTCGCAGTGCCAGCCGGGCAGGTACTCCACCACCGGCTTGGCGGTATCCAGAGCCTTGCCCATGGGGAACCGGGTGGTGGTGCCGTCTTCCAGAGTATAGGCGGTCACCACGGGCACCTTCTCCATATAGTCCAGCACGTCCAGCAGGGTCAGAGCCACTTCGTCGCAGCCCTGGCAGGACACGCCGTACCGGCTGGCCACCAGGTCGATGGGGCCAACGCGGCGGGGACGGCCGGTGGCTGCGCCATACTCATGGCCAGCCTCCCGCAGGAAGTGCTTTTCCTCCTCGGTCATGGCCAGCTCGGCGGTGAAGGGTCCGTCGCCCACGCAGGACGAATAGGCCTTCATGATACCCACCGAGTGGTCCAGCTTCCGGCCCGGGATGCCTGCGCCGATGGGGGCGTAAGCGCCGATGACGTTGGAAGAGGTGGTGTAGGGGTAAATGCCGAAGTCCACATCCCGCAGAGCGCCCAGCTGAGCCTCAAACAGGATCTTCTTGCCGGCCTGATCGGCCTCGTCCAGGTAAGCGCCGGCGTCGCAGATGTAGTCCTTGAAGATGGCGGCGTACTTCTCCAGCCAGGCCCACATCTCATCCACGCTGATGGGCTCGGCGTTGTAGCTGCCCTCCATCACCAGGTTCTTGGACTCCACCATGGTGGTCAGGCGCTTGCGGACCGAGTCGTCCAGATGGAGCAGATCCCCCATGCGCAGGGTCTTCTTCATATATTTGTCGCCGTACACATAGGCGATACCCCGCTTGGTGGAGCCGAACTGTGCGCCGGTCTTGGACAGGCGGGCTTCCTCCAGGCCGTCCTGCAGGACGTGGTAGGGCATGGTGATGGTGGCGCGGTCCGAAATCTTCAGGTTCTCGGGGGAGACGGTAATCCCCTGCTCGCGCAGGCTGGCGATTTCACCATCCAGATGATGCGGGTCGATGACCATGCCATTGCCCATGACGCAGACAATGTTGGGCCGCAGAATGCCCGAGGGCAGCAGGTTCAGGACGAACTTGCCCCGCTCATTTTTGACGGTGTGGCCGGCGTTGTTGCCGCCCTGGTAGCGGACCACGATGTCGTAGTCCTGGCTCAGCAGGTCGACCATGCGGCCTTTGCCCTCGTCGCCCCAGTTGATCCCTGTGATTGCAGTAAGCATAATTGATGACCTCTTTACTGAACTGAAGAACAGCCTTTTCCGTGCACCTTGCCCGGGATACGCTGCCCTGGATCCGGACCGCCTGTCCGGGGTTTCCTCCCCCGGCCTGTGCCGGCGTCCGCCCGCACATTTCTATTATACCATGTATTGCCGTCCAAACAAGTCCCAAATCCGATGGAAACGGTTTTGTTTCGTCCAAAATGTTCAGCTCTTGGGCTGTTTGGGCTTGGGGCCACGGGCCAGGCGATGACGGGTGCCGTCCGGCTCCTGGATCACGGTGTGGTCCAGCTGATCCCGGAAGGACCGGCGCACCTCCTCCAGATACTCCTGCCGGAGGGTCTGCTGTTCGGCCTTTTCGGCGGGGGTCAGGCCCTCGGGGGTTTTGCTCTTGCGGGCCAGCTCGTTGATGCGGGCGATTTTTTCCTGTGTCATGGTGTTCTCCTTTTGCGCTGGACCAGCGCTTGTGCTATACTCTGCTGTGAGAGGTGATACTATGCCGAATGTTCCCAACTATTCCCGGGAAATGGACGCCGTGCTCCGCGGCCTCAACGGCCGGCGGCCCCGGCTGCTGCTCCACGCCTGCTGCGGGCCCTGTTCCAGCGCGGTATTGGAGCAGCTGTCCCAGTATTTTGAGATAACGATTCTGTACTATAACCCCAACATCTGGCCGGCGGAGGAATACCACCGCCGGGAGGAGGAGCTGGAGCGGTTTGTGGCCCAGGCGCATCCCCTGGGTGTGACGGTGGTGGAGGACCGGTACGATCCCCAGGAGTTCTACGACGCCGCCCGGGGCCTGGAAGACGAGCCCGAGCGGGGCCAGCGGTGCACTGCCTGCTACCGGCTGCGGATGCGCCGGGCCGCCCAGTACGCCGCCGAACACGGCTTCGACTGGTTTACCACCACCCTGTCCATCAGCCCCCACAAGGACGCCGTCCGCATCAACCAGATCGGCCAGGAGCTGGCCGCCGAGTTCGGCGTCCCTCACCTGCCCTCGGATTTCAAGAAGAAAAACGGTTATCTCCGTTCCCTCCAGCTGTCGGCGGAGTACGGGCTGTACCGGCAGGGCTACTGCGGCTGTGTGTTCAGCGCCAGGCCCCGCGGCCAGGAAGAGGGCTGAGCGCTCAGACTGCATCCTCCTCGGGCAGGCGGGCCACCAGAACCGCAAAGGCCAGCATACCCAGGCAGGGCACAATGTTGGAGGCCATGCCTGCGGTCAGGCTCACCGCCTCAGCCACCATGCCGATGATCCAGGGCATGACGATGGCGCCCAGGCTGGCCGCCGGCAGCAGAATGGCGATGCTGGTGACCGAGGTCATCCGGCCGGCAGCTGCCACAGCGGTGGGGTTCATGCCCGCCATGGCGAAGGCGAACAGGAACAGCAGGACAATGGCCGGGGTCTGGCTGCGGGCCAGCATCAGGCCGATGTAGGCCACCAGGCAGCCTGCGCCCATCCCCACCATGGCGCGGCGGGGATTCTTAAAGGGAAAGACAAAGGCGATCAGCAGCCGCCCGATCAGGGTGGCGCCCCACATGACGGTGACGGTGTAGGTGCTGAGCATCCCCGCAATGATGCCGCTGTCCTTGAAATAGGTGACCATCCAGCCGGTGACGCTGGTTTCGGTGGCGTTCTGACAGAAGATCAGGCCGGTGAGCAGCCAGAAACGGCGGCTGCGCAAAAAGCTCCAGTCGATCTTTCCCCCGGCCTTTTTGCCGCCCTGGCCCATGGGGGTGAGGGCAAAGGCCAGCCACAGGGCTGCGCCCAGCAGGGCCAGCAGGAACAGCGGAGCCTTGGCCCCGGCCCGGCCGGCCGCCGCAATCACAAAGGGACACAGCAGCGCGCCGCAGGCATAGCAGCTGTGCATCAGGTTCATGCCCCGGGTCCGGTCAGGACTGCTGTCCCCCACCAGGATGGTGCAGGTGTTGATGACCTGGCCCTTGGCGGCGCCCACCAGGAAAAAGCCCAGGCCCAGCAGAGCCACCGCCCCGGTAAAGCCCATCAGGCTGTAGCCCACCAGGTATCCAAGGGACAGCAGCAGGACGCTGCGCTTCATGCCGCCCAGCATCCCGGGCAGAATCCCCGACAGAAAGCCCGCCACCAGGTTGCCAATGTTCATCAGGCTCAGCAGGGTGCCGGTAATGCCGTAGGCGAAGCCGTACTGCTCCTGCAGCAGGCTCACCACCACGCCGCTGGAGATGGCGCAGATCCCGCTGAAGAAAAAGGCCGTAAATCCCGCGTTCCGCCGCCGGGCCAGGATCTGTTGTTCATCCATACCGTTTCTTCCTCACTGAAAAGCCCCCGCAAGGGCCGGCATGGCCGGGTGTCCTGCGGGGGTGTTGTTGTTTGTATCGAGCCCGGAGACCGCCTTAGCCGTTCTTCTTGAGCGGGTAAGTGATGATCTTCTTAGGGCACTTGGCGACACAGGTGCCGCAGCCGGTGCATTTGTCGTAGTCGATGCGGGCCAGGTTGTCGGTGACGTGGATGGCGTCCGACGGGCAGTTGCGCTGGCACATGCCGCAGGCGATGCAGGCGGTGGCGCAGGCTTTCATGGCCACCGGGCCGCGGTCGCAGTTGGAGCACATGACCACCGGCTTCTCGGGGCCGGCCGTCTGGATCATGATGACGTGCTTGGGGCAGACGGCAGCGCAGGCGCCGCAGCCGGTGCACTTGTCCTGATCCACCACAGCCACACCGTTGACGATGTGGATGGCGTCGAACTTACAGGCCTTGACGCAGTCGCCCAGGCCGGTGCAGGCAAAGGAGCAGTCCTTGGGACCGCCGTACAGGGCAGCGGCAGCGGCGCAGCTCTGAATACCCTTGTACTCATAGCTGGGCTTGCAGTTGTCCTTGTTGCCCTGGCACTGGACCACGGCCTTCTTGGCCACGGCAGACACCTGGGCGCCCATGATCTTGCCGATTTCGGCGGCAGCCTTGGGGCCGCCGGGAGCGCACTTGTCGCAGGGCTCGCCGTTCAGAACGATGGCCTTGGCGTAGTCGGCACAGCCGGCGTAGCCGCAGCCGCCGCAGTTGGCGCCGGCCAGGCAGCCGGTGACCTGCTCAATGCGGGGATCTTCCTCCACTGCCATAAACTTGGATGCGGCCACCAGAATGATGGCGCCCAGGGCACCCACGACGGTACAGAGGACAACAGCCAATACGATACTCATATCCCGTTTCCTCCTCCCTTACAGTGTGACGTTAAACAGGTTCTCGACGATGCCGCCGAAGCCCATGAAGGACAGGCTGGTGATCGCCGCGGCGACCAGGGTGATGGGCAGGCCCTTCATGGGGCCGGGCGCGTCGCAGACTTCCACCCGCTTGCGCACGCAGCTGAACATACACATGGCCAGCATGAAGCCGACGCCCGCGCCCACGGCGCAGACCAGCGACTCGATGTAGGCCCAGCCGAAGCCCAGGGCAGCCACATCCGCGCCGTAGTCGTCCACGACCAGGATGGCCACGCCCAGCACGCAGCAGTTGGTGGTGATCAGGGGCAGGTAGACGCCCAGGGCGTTGTACAGCGAGACCATATACTTTTTCAGGAAGATCTCGATGAACTGCACCAGCACCGCGATGACCAGAATGAACACGATGGTTTGCAGATAACCCAGCCCGGCCGGGTCAAGGACATAGATCTGGATGGGGAAGGTGACGGCCGTCGCCATGAACATGACGAAGATGACCGCGCCCGACATACCCAGCGAGGAGTCCAGCTTTTTGGACACGCCCAGGAACGGGCAGATGCCAAGGAACTTCACCAGCACGTAGTTGTTGACCAGGATCATGCTGAAGAAGATAGCCGCAAGTTTAACGATCATTTGTTATCCTCTCCTTCCTGCAGATCCTTCATGGGCTGGCAGCCGATCTTGCGCTCGATGCGGGCGTCCAGCTTGCCCTCCACCCAGATGCACAGGCCCATCAGCAGGCCAAAGCAGAGGAAGGCGCCGGGAGCCTGGGTCATGATGCCGATGGTGACAAAGCCTTCGGGCATGACCTGGAAGCCCAGCCAGGTGCCGTTGCCCAGGATCTCGCGGATGGTGGACATGAGCAGCAGCGTCAGGGTGTAGCCGATGCCCATGCCGATACCGTCGATGGCCGAGTCAACGACGGTGTTCTTGCAGGCGAACATCTCGGCGCGGCCCAGAATGATGCAGTTGACGACGATCAGGGGGATGAACACGCCCATGGCGTCGTACAGGCTCTGGGTGAAAGCCTGCATCACCATCTGGACGATGGTGACGAAGCTGGCGATGATGACGATGTAGCAGGGCAGGTGGACCTTGGCGGGGATGATGTTGCGCAGCATGGCGATGATCACGTTGGACAGCACCAGCACGAAGGTGAACGCCGCGCCCATGCCGAAGGCGTTCGAGACCGAGGTGGTCAGCGCCAGGGTGGAGCAGGTGCCCAGCACCAGGCGGAGGACCGGGTTCTCCTTGATGATACCATTGGTAAGGATGCTTACCTTGGAGACTTTTTCTTGTGCCATTGTATTGATTCAGCCTCCTTTATGCGAGCTCGTTGTAGCAGTTGATGCAGTCGTTGATGGCTGCGAAGAGGGCGTCGGTGGAGTAGGTCGCGCCGGTCACGGCATCGTAGCCCTGACCCTTGGCGATGTTCTCGCCGGCGGTCAGCCCGTCGAACTGGGCCAGATAGTCGGGCAGCGCCACATTGGTGCCGATGCCGCTGGTCTGGCTCGAAGCGTCCACGTGGATGCCGGTCATGGTGCCGGTGGTGTCAAAGCCGACGATGACATTGACCATGCCGCCGTTGTAGCCGCTCTCGGACGCCTGCATGGCGATGGAGCCGTCGGGGGCGCGGACGGCGCCGGTGATGCCGGCGGTGGTGTAGTCGGTGATCTCTTCCAGCTCGGTGGCGTCGGAAACGGTGGGCAGCACCTCGACGTAAGCCACCAGGGTGGCGGCCTTCTCGTTTGCCTCGATGACCGGCGCGGTGACCGAGTTGACCAGCGCCAGCAGGAGGCTGGCCACCAAGGAGCTGAGGGTCAGCACCAGGATCGGTTTGATGGTGCTCTCCCAGTTAGAAGATTTCGTCATTTGGAAGCGCCCTCCTTTCCTGCCTTCTTGGCCGGCTTGACATAGCCGTACGGGGTCTGGCGGGTTGCGTCATTGATGAAGGGAACCCACAGGTTCATGAACAGCAGTGCGAAGGACACGCCCTCGGTGTAGCTGCCCCAGTAGCGGATGGCAAAGGTGACGATGCCCAGGCAGACGCCGTAGATCAGCTTGCCCTTCAGGGTGAAGGGGCTGGTGACGTAGTCGGTGGCCATAAAGACGGCGCCGAACAGCAGACCGCCGGACAGGACCTCCACCAGGCTCTCATGGACGCTGCCGGTGGCGATCATATAGAAGACAAAGACGCTGCCCACATAGGTCAGAGGGATGGAGGGGCTGATGGTCTTGGTGACCACCAGGTAGACAAAGCCCAGCAGGATGGCCAGGGCGCAGGTCTCGCCCAGGACGCCGCCATGGATGCCCATGAACAGGTCCAGCAGGTTCAGACGGCCGGGATCAGCCACCTGCAGCGGGGTTGCGCTGGCCAGCTGGTCCACCGCCGCGTCGGGGAAGACCCAGGCGTTCATCTCGGAGGCAAAGCTGACGAACAGAACGATGCGGCCCACCAGGGCGGGGTTGGCAAAGTTCATGCCGATGCCGCCGAACAGCTGCTTGGTGACGATGATGGCCGCCACGCAGCCGACCGCGATCTGGCCCAGAGGCATCCCGACGGGGACGTTCATGGCCAGGATGATGCCGGTAACCACGGCGGACAGATCGCCGACGGGGGTGGGCTTTTTGAGCAGCTTGCAGTACAGCCACTCCAGGGCCACGCAGACCACCACCGAGAAGGCGGTGACCAGCAGAGCCCGCAGGCCAAAGATGACCGCCGAAGCGACCACCACCGGGCACAGGGCGACGATGACGTTGGCCATCAGGCCCCGGGTGGTCTCATCCGACCGGACGTGCGGGGAGGCCGAAACAATAAGCTTGGTGTCCATGATTACTTATTGCCTCCTTTTTTGATTTGATCGAGGTAGTAGGCCTTGGCCAGACCCATCATCTGGGTGCAGGGGCGCTTGGCCGGGCACACGAAGGTGCAGGAGCCGCAGTTGAAGCAGTAGTCCACGTGCAGCTTGCCCAGCTCCTCCACGTCGCGGGCGGCGTAAGCTCCATTGACTTCCACCGGGGCCAGGCCCATGGGGCAGTACTCAATGCAGCGGCCGCAGCGGATGCAGGGCTCGGCAGCGGGCGGCGTGGCGGCGGCCTTGCTCAGCAGGATCAGGCCCGAGCAGGTCTTGGTGGTGGGATAGCTCAGATCCTCCACGGCGGGGCCCATCATAGCGCCGCCTGCCACCACCTTGCCCAGGGTGACGTCCGGCTTGAGGCCGGCTGCGTTGACAATATCCTGGTAGGATGCGCCCACCGGGACAATCATGTTCTGGGGCTGGGCGCAGGCGTCGCCGTCCACGGTGACCACCCGCTCCACCACCGGCATACCGGTGGCCAGGTACTTGCCCAGCATGCTGACCGAGGTCACGTTCATGACGATGGCGCCGGCGTCGGCGGGCAGGCCGCCGTGGGGCACTTCACGGCCCAGGCACTTCTCGATCAGGATCAGCTCTGCGCCGGTGCCGTAGACACTGGGCAGCGGCTTGACGTCGATGTTGGCGATGTCCTTGGTCTTCTGGCACAGCAGGTCGATGCACTCGGGCTTATTCTTCTCGATGCCGATGATGCAGCGCGGAATGCCAGTGTACTGGAGCACTGCCTGGATGCCGCGGACGATGTCGTCCGGGCAGGTGAGCATCTCCTGGGTGTCGCTGGTCAGCCAGACCTCGCACTCCGAGGCGTTAATCAGCAGGGTATCCACCGGGCTCTTGGGCTGGAGCTTGACGTCGGTCGGGAAACCGGCGCCGCCCAGGCCCACCAGGCCGCTGGCCCGCACGGCTGCCAGGAAGCTGGCCTTGTCGGTGACGACAGGCGGCTGGACCGACGGGTCCACCGTCTGCTTGCCGTCGGTCTCGATGACCACCGAATCACACAGCTTGCCGTTGGACAGGCGGTAGGGCTCCACCGCTTTGACCGTGCCCGAAACGCTGGAGTGGATGTTGGCCGACACAAAACCGCCGGCCTCACCGATCAGCGTGCCAACACAGACCGCATCGCCCTTCTTGACCGTGGCTTTCGCCGGGGCGCCGATATGCTGGCTCATCAGGATGCGCACCTGCGCGGGCAGGGGCATCGGGACAGGCTTGCTTGCAGCGGTTGCTTTGTCATGCGGCGTATGCGCGCCAAGCGCCGCACGTTTCAGCTTGTTCAACATGAACTATACAATCCCCCATTCTGCTTATTGCCGCAGGGCCCTGTCCCAAAAGGGCGCAGTTGTCCCACGGCTGCTGCTTGACATATTTTTATTGTATCATTTCCCCGGTTTAAGTCAACGCCCAACTGGTCAGAAATTTGATGAAAGAGAAATTTTTTCGCTGTTCGCAGCATTCTGCATGGATATTCCGCATAAATTTTGGTCAATTTTCTCTTTTTCACCCAGCGGCGATTTCCTGATTCTTCCGGCGGTCCGGGTTTGCCAACCGCCGCCGAGTATGCTATACTATAACTATCTTACACCACGCTCCGTGAGGAACGCAGGGCGGGCCGATTTTGCCGCCGCCCGCCTACCACCATAAGGAGGTCCAGACATGAAAGTTCTCAAAGCAATGCTCGTTTTCTTCACTGCTCTTGCCGTTGCAGCAACGGCGCTGCTGCTCTTCTGCCAGGCCAAAAATGCTCCCCACTATATCCGCATCTACGGCGGCGAGGATGAAAACTGACAAAAAATGCACCAAGGGCCTGCCGCGGCAAAGCGGCAGGCCCTTTTCTTGTTTTCCGGCGCCGCCCTCCCTTGCGGCCATGCGTGATTCAATAGCGTTCCAGCCGCAGGACGGCGGCGGTGATGTCGTCGGTTCGGCTGTCCTGGCTGGCCCGGGTCCGGGCGGTCTCCACCAGCGTCTGGGCGATCTGCTCGGGGCTGTCCCCTGCAGCCGCCGACAGTTCCAGCTGTTTGAGCACCCAGCCCGGGCCGTCCACCAGTAATCCATCCGACACCAGCACCGCCACGTCTCCGGCCGCCAGACGCACCATCCGGCTCTGGCCGTTGACGCCGCCCAGCACCCCCACCGGGAGGCCCGCCTCCCCTACCGTCCGGGCCTGGCCCTCATGGACAATGAAGCCGGGGGCCGCGCCGGCCTTGAAGATCCGGGCGGTGCCGGTGTAGAGGTCCACGCTCAGCAAATCCAGGGTGGCCCCGCTCTCCTCCTCGCTCTTGAGGGCCAGGGCCACATTCACCAGCCGGGCCGCCAGCTCGGCGGTGAACCCCGCCCGCAGCAGCCGTCCCGTCAGGTCGGCGGCCAGATTCCCGTCCACGGCGGCAGGGCGCCCGGTACCCATTCCGTCGCAGAGGATCATCTGGGCCGCGGTGGGGCTGCAAAACTGCTGCACGGCGTCCCCCGACACGTCCCCCTGGGCGGCGGCCCCCGCCCAGCCGAACACCGCCCGCAGCAGGGGCTTTTCGGTAAAGAGAAGGGTGGTGACCCCCTTGCAGCTCAGTTTCTGGGGTGTCTCAAAGCTGCGGCGGCAGAGTTTGCCCACCTCCCCCGCCAGGGCGGACAATTCTCCCTGACTGAACCGGGCCCGGGGCAGGGTCACCGCCGCCCGGGTGCGGCCCAGATCGTCCAGGGTGACGGCGCATTCCAGGGGCGGCATCCCCAGCGAGGAGAAAAACGCCGCCACCCGGCCCGATTTATAGGGCTCGGGGCTGCCCGGGCTGCCAATCTGATCCCCCAGGGCACTGAGGGCCTGGGCCACGGCGCTGTATTGTTCGGTGAGGGCCGTCCGCATGGCCTCGGCATGGACCCGGGCCTCCTGCCGGCTCTTGTAGAGGGCAAAGGATCGGGTCACCGTCCCCGACAGGGCCGCCGGGTGGACGCATCGGGCCAGCTGGCCCGGCAGATCCTGGGCCTCCACCTGTTGTTTTTCTTCCAGGATGGGCCGCAGCGCCTCAAAGCCCTCCATGGTGACGGTATATTCCTCCTTCCAGCAGGCCTCCTTCCGGCCGCAGTTGGCGCAGAGGGCGTCATGGGTGTTGTCCACCACCCACCGCCAGCCCTCCTGGCGGCGGGGCAATCCTTCATAGACCCGGTTGACGGTGTCCGCCAGGGAGGACAGGCTCTCGGCGGCCGCGTTCAGCCGGGTGGCTGCCGCCGACAGCTGGGGCCCTTCGGCCCGCTCGGCGGGGTCGTGGGCCAGACTGGGGTCCCGCATCAGAAGCCGCCGGGGCAGGACCAGACAGGCCCCGGCCCCCGCTCCCAGGGCCGCCAGATATCCAAAGGCCATTCCGGGCGGCTGGACCGCCAGAATGCCCAACAGCGCCCCGCCCCCATAAAAGGCCATACAGACCAGTTTGTCCCCCTGGGCCAGCAGGCCCAGAGCGGTACCACAGCACAGGCCCACCGCGCTGCAGGCCAGGGCGCTGTCGGCGCAGACCAGACCGGCGGCCGCCACCGCCGCGCTGCTGAGAGCGGGCTGGATTTTTCCACGGCAGGCCAGCACCAATGTGTAAAACATGGCGGCAGCCAGGCCCAGATTCACCGTTCCCAGGCTGAGAGGGCCCAGGGCCGCTGCCCCGCACAGCACCAGCATCAGCCGGCCTGCACCCGGTTTTTCGGCGGGCCACCGCCGCAGGATGAAGCCAATCCCGGCGGCCAGCACCGCCTCCGCCCCCGAGAACAGCAGCCCGTCCCCGCCAATGTACATTCGGAAACAGAAGGCGCTGCCCAGCAACAGCACACATCCCGCCGCGGCCGCCGGCAGATACCGCCGGGGCCAGAGCCACCGGGCCACCACAGCGCCGCCCACCGCACAGATGAGGCAGACCGTCCGCACCCCCTGTCCCCGCAGCAGCAGAGCCAGCACCGCCCCGGCCCCGCAGGCCGCAAAGCAGTCCTCCCCCAAACCCAGCACCAGGCCCAGGGCAAAGGGGCTCAGCTGCCCATACAGCATGGCCCAGCCCCCGGCCAGACCCGCCAGCAGCCCATAGAGCTGCCGCAGCACCGCCCCGATCTGTCCGCGGCGCGCCAGCGCTGCCCCGTCCTGTTCCCGCACCGGCAGCGGCGTGCTGGCCGGACCAAAACCCACAAAACTCTTTTCCATATGTAACGCCCCCTGTAAAAATCATGCATTCCAAAGCTGCTCTGTGCATATACTCTAACAGGGCCGCGCCGCGCTTTTTGCCGCATCCGGCAACAATGACCCAAACAGGCAAAAGAATATAAAAAGGTCCCTGCACCGCCGTTTTGGGCCATGCAGGGACCTTTTTGGTTTGGATTTTTTCTCTTGTCCGGCTTTGAGCGGTTATTCGTCCGCCTTCGCCTGCAGACGCTGGATGGCCAGACGCAGGCGCTCCACCGTCTTTTCCCGGCCCATCATGCAGGCCAGGTCCACGCCGCCGCCCGGGGTCCGCTGTTTGCCCGACAGGGCGATGCCCAGGGGGTACAGCAACCAGCCATTCTTCTTCTCCATCCGCTCGGCCAGGGCCTTGCAGGCGTCAAACAGGCCGTCGCGGTCGTTGTAGTCGGTGCCTTCGTCCGACAGCAGCAGTTCCAGAGCGGTCAGGGCTTCCAGAGCCGAGGCCGGGGTGGTCTTCTGCTTCTTGTTGGTGTACAGGCTCAGGTCATAGTCGGGCAGGGCGTCGAAGAAGTCCACCTGCTCGGGGATGTCGCTGAGCATCTCGCACCGGGGCTGCAGGTTGGCGCACAGCAGCTCCTTGTTCACCGGGCAGTGCACCGCGCTGTCAATCCAGGAGTCGGCCTTGGCCCGGAACTCCTCGGGGCTCAGGCGGCGGATATATTCGGCGTTGATGGCCCGCAGCTTGAGGGGGTCAAAGATGGCCGGAGACTTGGAAATGCCGGCGGGGTCCCAGATCTTGACCAGCTCGGGCAGGGTGAAGATCTCCTGCTCGGCGTACTCGCCCTTGGGGCTCCAGCCCAGCAGGCAGATATAGTTCAGGATGGCCTGGGGCAGGCAGCCCTTGGCGATCAGGTCCTGATAGCTGGCGTCGCCGTTGCGCTTGGACAGCTTGTTCTGGGCGTCCTTCATCACCGGCGGGCAGTGGATGTAGGCGGGAATCTCCCAGCCGAAGGCCTCGTACAGCAGGTTATACTTGGGGGTGGAGGACAGGTACTCGCTGCCGCGGATGACGTGGGTAATACCCATCAGGTGGTCGTCCACCACGTTGGCGAAGTTGTAGGTGGGCATGCCGTCGCTCTTGATGAGGATCTGGTCGTCCATCTCGCAATTGTTCACCTCGATGTGGCCGTAGACCAGGTCGTCAAAACCGGTGACGCCGGTGCGGGGGATTTTCTGACGGATGACATAGGGCTCTCCGGCGGCCAGACGGGCCCGCACTTCCTCGGCGGGCAGGTCGCGGCAGCAGCCGTCGTAATGGGTCATCTCGCCCCGGGCCCGCTGCTCGGCGTGGAGGGCGTCCAGACGCTCGTTGGTGCAGAAGCAGTAATAAGCTTTGCCGTCGGCCACCAGCTGTTCGGCATACTGCTTGAACAGGCCCATCCGCTCGCTCTGGACATAGGGACCCACCGGGCCGCCCACGTCGGGGCCTTCGTCCCACAGCAGGCCCGCCTCACGGCAGGTATTGTAAATCACATCCACGGCACCGTCCACATAGCGCTCCTGGTCGGTGTCCTCAATCCGCAGGATGAAGGTGCCGTCGGTGTGCTTGGCGGTCAGGTAGGCGTACAGAGCAGTGCGCAGATTGCCCACATGCATATACCCGGTGGGCGAAGGGGCAAAACGGGTGCGTACTTTCTTTTCCATGACGATTTCTCCTCTATCATAAAACTGCAAAAAACAGCGTCCTCACAAAAAGACAGTCTTAGTTTACCCGCTTGCAGGGCGTTTGTCAATCGCTGGCAGAGGCTTTCCTATTTTATAATGCTTTCCACTTGACAAATGGCATACATCTGAATACAATAGCATCTGTGAGCCGCATCGGCGCGGCGACGGCATGCGCCGGACGCAGCTTTTTACGCTGACCCCAAACCCCGGTATCCTGCGTGGATGCCGGGTTTTTTGCGGCGGTGGCTCACCGGCCGGACAGGCTCTGCCCGGCCCGACACAAAGAAGGGTTTTTGGGAAAAAGGAGATTCAACCACATGAAAAAGAACAAGATTTTGGCTCTCTGCCTGGCTGTGCTGATGGCAGCCGGCCTGGCAGGCTGCGGCAGTTCCGCAGGCGCATCCGACGTGCCCGACGGCGACGGCGATCCCACCACTCTGACGGTGGCCATGGAGTGCGCTTACGCCCCCTACAACTGGACCCAGAGCGACGACGCCAACGGCGCCGTTCAGATCCGCGATTCCAGCGACTACGCCTATGGCTACGACGTCATGATGGCCAAGAAGATCGCTGAGGCCCTGGGCCAGGACATCAAGATTGTCAAGCTGGACTGGGACAGCCTGATCCCTGCCGTCATGAGCGGTGATGTGGACTGCGTCATCGCCGGCCAGTCCATCACCAGCGAGCGCGCCCAGAAGGTGGACTTCACCGAGCCCTACTACTACGCATCCATCGTCACCCTGACCAAGAAGGACAGCGCATACGCCTCCGCCACCTGCGTGGATGACCTGGCCAACGCCGTCTGCACCAGCCAGCTGGGCACCATCTGGTACGACATCTGCCTGCCCCAGATCCCCGGCGCAGAGATCCTGCCCGCTCAGGAGACGGCTCCCTCCATGCTGGTGGCCCTGAACAGCGGCGCCTGCGACATCGTGGTCACCGACCGTCCCACCGCCCAGGCTGCCCTGGTGGCCTATCCCGACTTCACCCTGCTGGACTTCGGCGGCGGCGAGGGCGACTTTGAGGTCAGCGAGGAAGAGATCAACATCGGCATCTCCCTGAAGAAGGGCAACACCGCCCTCAAGGACGCCATCAACGAGGTGCTGTCCACCATGACGGCGGACGACTACAACGCCATGATGGATGAGGCCATCAAGGCCCAGCCCCTGAGCAACCAGTAAACCCACACAACCACACAGTTTTCGTGCCCCGGCCGGGTGTTCTGCCTGGCCGGGGCCGCGGCTGTCTCTGGCTTTTGGCCGGACGTGCAAAGGAGTTTCCCCATGTACACATTTATCAACGAGTGTGCCTCCATCCTGCAGCAGTATGGCATGTCCTACCTGCGGGGCGCAGGCACCACCCTGCTGCTGGCCCTGGTGGGCACCCTGATCGGCTGCCTCATCGGCTTTGCCGTAGGCACCCTCCAGACCATCCCCATCGATCCCAACCGGGACCCGCTGTACAAGCGGATTCCCCTGCGGCTGCTGCGGATTGTGCTGCGGTGCTATGTGGAACTGTTCCGCGGCACCCCCATGATGATCCAGGCGGTCTTCATCTACTACGGCATGATGCAGATTTTCAACGTCCACATGGAGATGTGGACGGCCGGCTTCCTGATTGTCTCCATCAACACCGGCGCCTACATGGCCGAGACGGTCCGCGGCGGCATCGTGTCCATTGACCCCGGCCAAACCGAGGGCGCCATGGCCATCGGCATGACCCACTGGCAGACCATGCTTCACGTCATCATGCCCCAGGCCCTGCGGAACATTGTGCCCCAGATCGGCAACAACTTCATCATCAACATCAAGGACACCTCGGTGCTGTCGGTCATCTCCATCACCGACCTGTTCTTTGTCCACAAGAGTGTGGTGGGCGCCCTGTACACCTATTTTGAGAGCGCCACCATCGTGATGCTGATTTACCTGACCATGACCCTGGTGTCCAGCTATCTGCTGCGGCTGTGGGAGAAGAAGCTGGACGGGCCCCAGAACTACGACCTGAACACCACCGACACCCTGGCCTACACCAGCGGGATGTACAACGCCCCCGAGCCCAACCATGCGTCCCAGAATCTTGATATGAAGGAGGGTGCAAGCCATGTCTGAGCCCATCATTGAGGTCCGCCACCTGTCCAAGAGCTTTGGCACCCACGTGGTGCTGCGGGACGTGGATTTCACCGTCAAGCCCGGCGACGTCACCTGCGTCATCGGTGCATCGGGCAGCGGCAAGTCCACCCTGCTGCGCTGCATCAACCTGCTGGAGACGCCCACCAGTGGTTCCATCCTGTTCCACGGCCAGGACATCACCGACAAGCGGTTTGATCCCTGCGGATACCGCGCCCGTGTGGGGATGGTGTTCCAGAGCTTCAACCTGTTCAACAACATGACGGTTCTGGACAACTGCACCGCCGGCCTGCGGTACGTCCTGCACCAGGACAAGGAGACCGCACGCCGCACCGCCCTGTCCAACCTGGAAAAGGTAGGCATGGCGCCCTACATCAACGCCCGGCCCCGGCAGCTGTCGGGCGGACAGAAGCAGCGCGTTGCCATTGCCCGGGCCCTGTCCATGCAGCCGGAAGTCCTGCTGTTTGATGAGCCCACCAGCGCCCTGGATCCCCAGATGGTGGGTGAGGTTCTGTCGGTCATGCGGAAGCTGGCCGCCGACGGCCTGACCATGATTGTGGTCACCCACGAGATGGCCTTTGCCCGGGACGTTTCCAGCCACGTGGTCTACATGGCCGACGGCGTTATTGCCGAGGAAGGCACGCCCCAGGACATCTTTGAGCATCCCCAGAACCCCAAAACCACCGAGTTCCTCACCCGCTTCCTCTCCCGCTGACCCTACTTTTTCGAGAAAAAGTAGGCAAAAAGCTTTTCACTGGGTACCATACACTCTGGCCGCTCTTTATAACGTTTGTGAGGGTTGCAGACCATGCCGCGCTCACGTTTCGTCCGACCTGCGGTCGGGTACGATGCAAACTTATCGGAAAAGTAAGCAAAAGACTTTTACTGGGTACCATCAACTTTCCGGATCTCCGGCAGTTCCGCGGCGCCTTTACGCTCCGGCTCGCTCCCAGCGTTTGCGCCTGCGGCGCGGTACGATGCAAACTTTATCAAAAAAGCGAGAAAAAAGCTTTTTACTGGGTATCATACAGTTTGCGGGTCTCCGAAAGGCAACTTTATCGGAGAAGAAAAGCACACAAGAACTCCGTCCTCGTCCCTTTTGGGGGCGGGGATTTTTTATTTGGCCTGGAAAATGATTGATGTACATGGGGTTCAGGCAGGGCGGGAACGTCCTTGCCCGAAAAAGTGCACCTTTCCGGGCAGAGACGGTTTATTCTTCCTCCGGGTCGGGCAGACAGGGCGGCTTCCCCGCCTCCACCCGCTTTGCGATGTCGTGAAAGGTACTCTGGGCTATATCGCAGCTGAGCGCTGCCTGTCGGAGTGTGATCTCTCCCCCGCGCCAGGCATGGTATGCAATCCAAAAGTTTTCGGGCAGCTCGCGGCGCGGCCGTCCGAACCGGACGCCCCGGGCCTTGGCCGCCGCGATGCCCTCGGCCTGCCGCTGCCGGATGTTGGCCCGTTCGTTTTCCGCCACAAAGGACAGCACCTGCAGCACAATATCCGCCAGAAACGCCCCCATCAGGTCCCGGCCCCGCCGGGTATCCAGCAGCGGCATATCCAGCACCACAATATCACAGCCCTTGCCTTTGGTCAGATAGCGCCACTGGGCCAGAATCTCCTGATAATTCCGGCCCAGGCGGTCGATGCTGGTGATGCACAGCAGGTCATCTTTCCGCAGGCGGCGCAGCAGTTTGCGGTACTGGGGGCGGTTGAAATCCTTGCCCGACTGTTTGTCACAATATAGATTTGCCGGTTCCACACCGGCCTGGCGCAGCGTAATCCGCTGCCGTTCTTCGTTTTGATCCCGGCTGCTCACCCTCATGTAGCCGTATACTCTCACCTTTCTTTTCCTTCCTTTCACCAGCGTTCCGTTCCAGTATAACGCCCCCGGCCCCGGCAGGGGAAGATGTTTTTTCAACTCCCCTATCGGACAGAGAAAATGCCCGCCGCGAAAACTTCGCAGCGGGCATT
This sequence comes from Faecalibacterium sp. An192, assembly GCF_002160175.1. Classification (NCBI taxonomy): domain Bacteria; kingdom Bacillati; phylum Bacillota; class Clostridia; order Eubacteriales; family Oscillospiraceae; genus Faecalibacterium; species Faecalibacterium sp. An192. The sequence goes on along the minus strand of NZ_NFKB01000001.1, from coordinate 21,750 downwards.
GGCTTTTTGTCTGTGTATTATGCGTGGTTCCCCAGGTACGCTTTCCGGACGGCCTCGTTGGCCAGCAGTTCCTTGCCGGTGCCGCATAGGGTAATCCGGCCGGTTTCCATGACGTAGCCCACGTCGGCGATCTGCAGGGCCATGTTGGCGTTCTGCTCGATCAGCAGCACCGTGACGCCCTTGCGGTTGATCTCCTTGATGATGTCGAAGATCCCTTTCACCACGATGGGGGCCAGGCCCAGAGAGGGCTCATCCATCATAATCAGCTTGGGGCGGGCCATCAGGGCGCGGCCCACCGCCAGCATCTGCTGTTCACCGCCCGACAGGGTGCCGGCGGCCTGCCAGGACCGCTCTTTCAGCCGGGGAAACAGCTCATAAATCCAGGCCAGGTCGCTCTCCAGGCTGTCCCGGCGCAGGTAGGCGCCGATTTTCAGGTTTTCCAGCACCGTCAGGTCAGGGAACACATGGCGTCCCTCGGGCACCAGGGTCAGGCCCTTGGAGACGATGCGGTCGGGCGGAAGGCCGGTCAGGTCCTCCCCCTGGAAGTGGACCCGGCCGCTTTTCACCTTCACCAGGCCGGCCAGGGCCCGCAGGGTGGTGGATTTGCCGGCGCCGTTGGCGCCGATCAGGGTCACGATCTGGCCCTCCTCCACCTTGAAGGAAATCCCCTTGACGGCCTCGATGCCGCCGTAGCTCACACACAGGTCATCAATTCTCAGCATCGTCGGCCACCCCCAGATAAGCGTCAATGACGCGCTGGTTCCCGCTGATTTCCTCGGGGGTTCCCTCGGCGATCAGCTTGCCGAAATCCAGCACATAAATACGGTCGGAGATCTGCATCACCAGGTCCATGTGATGTTCGATCATCAGGACGGTCAGGTGGTATTTGTCGCGGATCTCCCGGATAAAGTCGGTCAGTTCCTGGGTTTCCTGCGGGTTCATGCCGGCGGCCGGCTCATCCAGCAGCAGGAGTTTGGGCTCGGTGGCCAGGGCGCGGGCGATTTCCAGCCGGCGCTGCAGGCCGTAGGGCAGCGAGGATGCCACCTCGTCCTTGTGCTGGGCCAGGCCCTGTTCTTCCAGCAGGGCCATGGCCTCGGCCCGCATCCGGGCCTCCTCCTTGGCGTTGAGCCGGAAGGTAGCGGACAGGAAATTCTGCTTGGCCCGCATATGTTTGGCGATCAGGACGTTTTCAAAGACGGTCAGCGCCCCGAACAGCCGGATATTCTGGAAGGTACGGGCAATGCCCCGGTGGGTGATGCGGTCGGGGGTAGGGTTCAGCTTGTGGGTGTACATCCCCTTGTTTTCCCCCAGATAGGCTTTGTCCATCTTGCCCTGGGGATAGTTTTCCACCAGAGGCTGGCCGCAGAAGTCGATTTTGCCGTTGGTAGGCTCATACACGCCGGTAATGCAGTTGAAGGCGGTGGTTTTGCCAGCGCCGTTGGGGCCGATGAGGGCCACGATCTCCCCCTCGTTCACATCCATGGACAGGTCGTTCATGGCCACCACGCCGCCGAACTGCATGGTCACATGTTCCACGTGGAGGACGTTTTGACGTTCGCTCATTTCAGCGCCTCCTTTTCAGCGTGTTTGGGGGTGGATTTGCGGGCCGAAAGCTTGCGGCCACGCAGGACGTCGGGCAGTTCCCGGTCGCCCATAATGCCGCGGCGGAAGAACAGCACCACAATCATGATGATGACCGAGAACACCACCATACGGAAACCGTTGCGCAGCAGCGGCAGCTTGAGGCTGTGGGAGATGACGAAGTACACCAGCCAGCCCAGCAGCAGAATGGCTGCAATCCACACCGGCAGCTCCTGGGTCAGGGTATGGCCCTCCTTTTTGCGGATGGCCCGGATGGCCAGGAAGGCGGCTGCAATCACCGCGGCGGCAAACACCACGATGAAGGCCAGACGGCCGGGGTCGGTGGGCGAAGCAAAGACCAGTTCCGAATCCAGGAACCGGAGCCACCACTCCGAGCAGGCCACATAGAGGAAGGTGGCGATGATGGAGCCGGATACCGAGCCGATGCCGCCGATGACCACGATCAGCAGCAGCTCATAGGTCATGGTGGAGGTAAAGACCTTGGCCTGGGCGTTGGCGGCGTACATGGCGAACAGGCCGCCGCCCACCCCGGCAAAGAAGGAGGAAATGCAGAAGGAGAGCATCTTGTGCTTGGCCAGGTTGATGCCCATGGCCTCAGCGGCCACCTCGTCCTCCCGGATGGCCTTAAAGGCCCGGCCATAGGAGGAGTTGATCAGCAGGACGATGATGGCGATGCAGATCACCGCAATCAGCATGGGCACAAAGGCCGACAGGCGCAGGACGGTCTGGCCCGAGGCGTTCTCGATGTTGAAGTCGGAGAAGGTGGGGAAACTCTTGAGCATGTTGGCGCCGTTGGTGATGGGGCCCAGAGGCTGCCACTGGAACACAGCGCGGAGAATTTCCGCAAAGCCCAGGGTGGCGATGGCCAGATAGTCGCTCTTGAGCCGCAGCACCGGCAGGCCGATCAGGTAGGCGAAGCCGGCGGCCACCAGGCCGCCCAGAATCAGGGCCACCAGGACGCCCAGCACCATGCTGACCGCCCCGCCCACGCCGGTGGTGCCGAACACCAGGCCGAAGGTATCCTGGAGGGAGAAGGGCACCGCCGAGCCGCCGAACAGGTAGTAGACGGTATCTTTCTGGGCCACAGGAACGGTGAGGATGGCGTAGGTATAGGCGCCCAGCAGCATAAAGCCTGCCTGGCCCAGGGAGAACAGGCCGGTGAAGCCGTTCAGCAGGTTCATGGACACCACCACCAGGGAGTAGACCGCGCCTTTTTTCAGGACGGTGAACAGCTGGCTGGTGGGAAGCAGGACGCGGGGTGCGGCGGGAATCAGGGCGGTGATGTTTTCCAGCAGGATCACCAGAGCCAGAAAGACGACGATCCCGCCCAGTGCGCCCCAGCTGACCGATTTTTTCTTGTTCATGCGGGGCCTCCTTACACTTTGTCGGTCGCCTTCTCACCGAACAGGCCGGTGGGCTTAAAGACGAGGATCACGATGAGCAGGGCGAAGGTAATGGCATCCGAAAAGACGGTGAACTGGGTGCTCTTGACCAGGTTCTCACAGATGCCGATGATGAAAGCGCCGATGACCGCGCCGGGGATGGAACCAATGCCGCCGAACACCGCCGCCACAAAGGCTTTCAGGCCCGGCATGGCGCCGGCGGTGGGGGTGATGGAGGGATAGTTGGTGAAGTAGAGCATGGAGCCGATGGCGGCCAGGGCCGAACCAATGATGAAGGTGGCCGAGATCACCGAGTTGATTTTAATGCCCATCAGCTGGCTGGTCTCAAAGTCCTTGGCCACCGCCCGCATGGCCATGCCCACCTTGGTGCGGTCGATGAGTTGGGTCAGCAGCACCACCAGGGCCAGCACCAGGAAGGGGGTCAGAATGACCGCCCAGCGGGTGGGGGTGCCCGCAATGGTGACGGTGTCGGACAAAAACGGGATGGTGGGATAGCTCATGGGCTGGCCGCCGGTGACGTAGGTAGCGGTATTCTGGAGCAGGTAGCTGACGCCGATGGCCGAGATCATCACCGACATACGGGGGGCGGAGCGCAGGGGCTTATAGGCCACCCGCTCGATGATGAAGCCCAGGGCCACCGTCAGCACCAGCACCAGGGGCAGGGCGAGATACAGGGGCATCCAGGTGGAGACGTACACGCCCACCAGGCCGGCCACCATAAACACGTCGCCGTGGGCAAAGTTGATCAGGCGCAGGATGCCGTAGACCATGGTGTAGCCAATGGCAATCAGGGCATACTGGCCGCCTACTGCAATGCCGGACAGCAGGACCGAAACGAAATATTCCATACAGGTTCCCTCCGCTCAGGGCAGGTTTCAACAAATGGTTTGGCGGGAGCCAGCGGCTCCCGCCAAACCTTCGGTCATTTACGATTTACTGGGCGACGGTCTGCTGGGTCTCCAGCTCCCATGCGCCGGTGTTGGTGGAGTGCTTGATGTAGGCGGTGTCGCGGATGGCGTCGCCCTCCTCATCAAAGGCGATGTGGCCCGACACACCGTCGTAGGTGACGCCGGCCAGGGCAGCCTTGACGGCAGCGGGATCGGTGGAGCCGGCGGCCTTCAGGGCCTCCAGAGCCACATAGTAGGCGTCATAGCCCATGGCGGTGACCGCAGCGATGGTGTCGTTGCCGCCGTTGTTGGTCATGGCCTCGGCGTTCTCGTTGATGTAGGCCTTGACGCCCTCATCGAACTCGGGAGAACCGCCCTCCTGGTAGAAGGTGGAGACGTACAGCTGGACATCGGTGCCCTCAGCGGCAGCCAGAACCATGTTGTCGTCCAGGGTATCGGAGCCCAGGAAAGCTGCGTCAATGCCCAGGGCAGCAGCCTGCTGGATGATCTGGGTGGCGTAGGCGATGGACACCGGGGTAAAGATGACGTCGGCGCCCTCATTCTTGGCCTGGTTCAGGTAGGTGCTGAAGTCGGAGTTGTTGGTGGGGAAGGAAGCGGTGACAACGGTGCCGCCGGCCGCCTCAAAGGCCTGGGTGAAGTAAGCGATCAGGCCCTGGTCGTACTCGTTGCCGGTCTCGCCCAGGCAGTAGGCCACTTTGGCGTCGAACTTATCCTTGGCGAAGTTGGCCAGGACGGTGCCCTGGAAGGGGTCCAGGAAGCAGATGCGGTAGTAGTAGTCGTTGCCGGCGGTGACGTTGGGGTTGGTGCAGGTGACGCCCACCGCAGCCAGGCCCGCATCGTCAAAGACCGGGCCGCCCGCAATGGACACGCCCGAGCCGTAGGAGCCCAGCACCAGGGAGACGCCCTGGCTCACCAGCTCGGCGGCAGCCGAAGGAGCCTTGTCGGTGGAGGAGCCATTGTCCGCATAGACCAGCTCCACCGTATAGGTCTCGCCGCCGATCTCCACGGTGGGGGTCTCGGCGTTGGCGTACTGCATGCCCAGGGTTTCCTTTTTGCCGCCCGAGGCCGAGTCGCCGGTGGAGGGCTCAAAGACGCCGATCTTGACCACCTTGTCCCCCGAGGCGGAGCTGCCTGCGGCGGCCGAGCCGCTGGCCGCCGTGGACGAGGACGAGCAGCCAGCCAGTGCGGAGACGCTCATAGCAGCTGCAGCGGCCAGGGCTACAAACCGTTTCATTTTCATATCGTATTCCTCCCTCTGATTCCGGCACAGGGCCGGAGTGTACGCTCTATAAATACATTTGTATTTGCTGCGATATCACTATTATAAGCATCCGGGAGAAAATTGCAATAGCCAATTTCCACACAAAACAAAGTTTCAGCCCTCCCATTTCTGAGAAAAACGAAGAAAATAAAGTAGCACTTCTGATTTTTGCCTTATTTTTGTGTTTCACTGGCGTACACATCAAAATCTTTTTCTTGTATCCAAAAAGACAGATGTATTTATTTCACGTACAGACTGTCTGTGAAAAAGGCGCAAAAAAGCCCAGGCCGGACGTGCAGAACGTCCGGCCTGGACCAAAGGCGGGAAATTTCCCGGAATACTTAATACAGCTTTGCGCCGGCGGGGATGTGGTCATCCACCATCAGCAGATGCAGGCGCTCCTGGCCTTCCTCGTGATGGACGGCGCTGATCAGCATGCCGCAGGAGTCAATGCCCATCATCTTGCGGGCGGGCAGGTTGGTGATGGCGATGCAGGTCTTGCCCACCAGCTCCTCGGGCTCATAGTAGGCGTGGATGCCGCTGAGGATCACGCGGTCCACCCCGCTGCCGTCGTCCAGAACGAACTGGAGCAGCTTCTTGCTCTTGGGCACAGCCGAGCACTCCTTGATCTTGACGGCGCGGAAATCGCTCTTGGAGAAGGTCTCGAAGTCCACCAGATCCTGGAACAGAGGCTCGATCTCCACCTTGGAGAAGTCGATGGGCTCTGCCTGGACGGGGGCCGCGGGAGCGGCTGCCGAAGCAGTCTCAGCCGGAGCGGCCTCCGCAGCGGGGGCCTCCTCCTTCTTGGGAGCGTCCAGCGGCTTCATGGTGGGGAACAGCAGCACGTCGCGGATGGAGGCCGAATCGGTCAGCAGCATGACCAGACGGTCGAAGCCGAAGCCCAGGCCGCCCGTGGGGGGCAGGCCGTACTCCAGAGCGTTGACGTAGTCGTAGTCCACCTGTGCCTTGCAGCCCGGCTCCAGCGACTTGCGCTCGGCCACCTGGCGCTCAAAGCGCTCCTTCTGGTCGATGGGATCGTTCAGCTCGCTGAAGGCGTTGCCGAACTCGGTGCAGTTGATGAAGTACTCAAACCGCTCGGTGAAGGCGGGCTCGCTGGGCTTGCGCTTGGCCAGGGGGCTGATCTCCACCGGGTAATCGTAGATGAAGGTGGGCTGGATCAGCTTATCCTCCACGAAGGCGTCAAAGAAGGCGGCCAGGATGGAGCCGCGGGTGGGCACCTCGGGCAGGTCCACATTGTGGGCGCGGGCGGCCACGATGGCGTCGGCGTCCGACTTCCAGTCGTAGTAATCCACGCCGGAATACTTCTTGACGGCCTCCACCATGGTCAGGCGCTCCCAGTGGCTCATGTCGATCTGGTTGCCCTGATAGGGAATCACCAGGCTGCCGCAGATCTTCTGGGCCAGGCGCTTGTACAGCTCCTCCACCAGGTCCATCATGCCGTGGTAGTCGGTGAACGCCTGGTACAGCTCCACGCTGGTGAACTCGGGGTTGTGCTTGGGGTCCATGCCCTCGTTGCGGAAGATGCGGCCCACTTCGTACACACGGTCGATGCCGCCCACCACCAGCCGCTTGAGGTACAGCTCGGTCTCGATGCGCAGCACCATGTCCATGTTCAGGGTGTTGTGATGGGTGATGAAGGGACGGGCCGATGCGCCGATCTCAAAGGGGGTCAGGATGGGGGTGTCCACTTCCAGGAAGCCCCGCTCATCCAGGTAAGCCCGGATTTCCCGCAGGATCTGGCTGCGCTTGACAAAGGTATCCTTCACCTCGGGGTTGGCGATCAGGTCCACATAGCGCTGACGGTACCGCATCTCGGTGTCGGTCAGGCCGTGGAACTTCTCGGGCAGGGGCCGCAGGCTCTTGGCCAGCAGGGTCAGCTCCAGGGCCCGGACGCTCAGCTCGCCGGTCTTGGTGCGGAACACCTCGCCCTTGACGCCGATGATGTCGCCCACGTCCAGCTTCTTGAAGGCGGCGTAAGCCTCCTCCCCCAGCTCGTCCCGGCGGACGTAGAGCTGGATGTCGCCCTTGTCGTCCCGCAGGTGGGCAAAGCTGGCCTTGCCCATGACGCGCTTGGACATCATGCGGCCGGCCAGGGCCACGGTGCGGCCGGCGTCGGTCTCATTGGGCAGGTCCGCAAACTCGGCCTTCAGATCGGCCGAGTAGGCGTCCTGGGGAAACTTGGTGATTTCAAAGGGGTCGCTGCCGGCGGCCCGCAGGTCGGCCAGCTTCTGACGGCGGACAAGCACCTGCTCGCTGTCCGCAGCAGCCCCGGTGCCGTTCTTGATTTCTTCCATTCCTACCTCCTGTACCGGCTTAACCCTTGCTGTGGGTGATGGCCAGCACCTTGCACACTACAGTATGGCCCGCGGGCAGCAGAACCTCGGCTTCTTCGCCCACAGCCTTGCCCAGCAGGGCATGGCCCACCGGGCTCTCGTCGCTGATCTTGCCGTTGAGGGGGTCTGCCTCGGTGCGGCCGACGATGTCGTACTCTTCCGGCTCCTCGTCCTCCATCTGGATGGTGACGTGGGTGCCCACCGAGACAGAATCCACGCTCAGCTCGCTCTCGTCGATGACGCGGGCGTTCTTAATCATCTGCTCCAGCTCGGTGATGCGGTTCTCCACCAGGCCCTGGGTGTTTTTGGCCTCGTCGTACTCACTGTTCTCGGACAGGTCGCCGTGGCTGCGGGCTTCCTTGATTTCCTCGGCCAGCTCCTTGCGGCGTACCGTCTTGAGGTATTCCAGTTCTTCCTGTACGGCCTTGAGGCCGGCAGCAGACATTACGATTTCCTGTGCCATGGATCTGAATCTCTCCTTATGCTCGAAATATGCCCGCGGGGCTCTGGGCGCCGCGAGCTGAGGGCTGTTTTTCGGGGTGCATCGGCGCCCGGGCGGGCCGGCCGGCACTCTAACCTCTCCATTATAATAGCAACCCTGCGGGATGTCAACCAAAACACATCGCAGATACGGTACAAAAAAGACCCCGCCGGCAGAGGGAATTGCCGACAGGGTCTGGTGGATGTCACAATATGGGTTCAGAACAAGGATCAGTCGTCGCTGCTCTCGTCCAGGTTGCCCAGTTTGCGGGCCTGCTCCACCACCGAGGACACCAGGTTCTCGGGCAGGATCTCATAGCGGGCGAACTCGCGGGTAAACCAGCCGCGGCCCTGGGTGGTCTGACGGATGAAGGTGGTCAGGGTGGTGATTTCGGACAGGGGGATCTCGGCGATGATGGTCTGGAGGCCGTCCTCATCCGGCTCCATGCCCAGCACGCGGCCGCGGCGCTTGGTCACATCGCCCATCACGTCGCCGGTGTTGTCGTTGGGGACGTGGGTGCGGACGGTATAGATGGGCTCCAGGATGACGGGGCCTGCCTCAGGCATAGCGGCCTTGTAAGCCAGCTTGGCGGCCATGATGAAGGCCATTTCCGAGCTGTCCACCGGATGATAGCTGCCGTCCAGCAGGGTGGCCTTCAGGCCCACCACCGGGTAGCCGGCCAGAATGCCCTTTTCGGCGGCCAGGCGGACGCCCTTCTCAACTGCCGGGAAGAAGTTCTTGGGCACGCTGCCGCCGAAGACATTCTCCTCAAAGAGGATGGCCTCGCCGTCGCAGGGCTCGAACTTGATGATAACGTCGCCGAACTGGCCGTGGCCGCCGGTCTGCTTCTTGTGACGGCCCTGCTTCTGGACCAGCTTGCGGATGGACTCACGGTAAGCGATCCGGGGAGCCTCCAGGCCGATCTCGACGCCGAACTTGTTCTTCATCTTGGCCTTGACCACATCCAGATGCTGCTCGCCCAGGCCGCCGATGATCTGCTGATGGGTCTCGGCGTTGTTCTCATAGCTCAGGGTGGGATCTTCTTCCATCAGACGGGCCAGAGCACTGCTGATCTTGCCCTCGTCGCCCTTCTTGGCCACGGTGACGGCCATGAAGAAGCTGGGCTGCGGGAAGACCGGTGCGTCCAGGCTGACCACGCGGGAAGGATCGCAGAGGGTGTCGCCGGTGCGGGCGCTCACCATCTTGGCCACCGCGCCGATGTCGCCGGCGCAGATTTCGTCGGTATCAATCTGCTTTTTGCCGCAGATGAACATGGGCTTGCCCAGTTTTTCGGTGTCGCCGGTGCGGGCGTTCACCAGGCTCATGCCGGCGGTCACGCGGCCGCTGACCACACGCAGATAGCTCATCTTGCCCACGAACGGGTCGGCCACCGTCTTAAAGACATAGGCCGCGGTGGGCTCGTCGGCCTTGCAGTGGAGCTCCACCATCTCGCCGTCGGCGTTCTCGGCGGGGATGCCCTCGGCGTGGGCCGGGCTGGGCAGCAGCTTCTCCATGTTGAACAGCAGCATATCCAGCGCCTGCATATTGACGGCGCTGCCACAGAACACAGGGGTAATCAGGCCGTCCTTGACGCCCTTGCGCATGCCTTCCACGATTTCCTCGGTGGTGAAGGGCTCGCCGCCGAAGAACTTCTCCATCAGCTCGTCGTCGGTTTCGGCGATGGCCTCGCTCATGGCCTCGATCAGGCCCTGGAACCGGTGGCCGATGTCGGGCAGATCCACCTGGATCTGCTTGCCGCTCTCATACTTGAACGCCTTCTGGCTGAACAGGTTGATGTACACGCTGGTGCCGTCATCCAGACGGGCGGGCACCACGCAGGGGCAGATGCTGGAGCCGAACTTAATCTTCAGGTCCTCCAGAATCTGGAAGTAGTTGGAGTGCTCCAGATCCGACTTGGAGACAAAGACCATGGTGGCCTTGTTGTTCTTGCGGGCCAGCTGGAATGCCTTCTCGGCGCCCACGGTGACGCCGCTGCGGCCCGACACGCAGACCAGGACGCTCTCGGCGGCCCGGATGCCCTCGTACTCGCCGGCCTCGAAGTCAAACAGGCCCGGCGCGTCGATCAGGTTGTACTTGATGCCTCCGAACTCCACCGGAACCACCGATGCCGACAGGCTGGCTCTGCGCTTTGACTCCTCGGGGTCAAAGTCGGAGATGGTGGTGCCGTCTTCCACGCGGCCCATCCGCTCGGAAGCGCCCGAAAAATAGACCAGTGCCTCAGTCAGCGTCGTCTTGCCGCTGCCGGCATGGCCTGCAATCAAGATATTGCGGATATTGTTGCTTGCGTATTTCATAACGGTCTTCCCTCATTTCCGCCTGGCGGGACTTCTCTCCGCTTTTGTGGCATATTTTACAAAGATAATACCACAACTCTCCCGGAATTTAAATCATTTGTCCCACATTTGGCCTCCAAAGTTCCCGGGTTGGTTTTGTGCATTTTGTCAGCGAGCCGATTGCCGATTGTTTTTTAAACGCTGTTACGGTATAATGTCTTTACCAATTCCAGGGCCTTTCAGGCCCTGAACCGCCCCGCCGGGCCGGTTTCAGGGCTGCCTGTTGAGACAGGCGGGGCTTTTGCGAAAAAATTTTGCCGCCGAAATTGTGCGGAACGACGAAAACTTTGACCGGAAAGGAGTTTACGGCAGGGCGCCCGACTCCCCTGCGCCCCGCCCGTACCATTGCTATGAAACGCAGCGACTACATCAACTGGGACGAATATTTTATGGGCATCGCCATGCTCAGCGCCATGCGCTCCAAGGACCCCAACAGCCAGGTGGGGGCCTGCATCGTCAGCCCCGAGAACAAAATCCTCTCTCTGGGCTACAACGGCATGCCCACTGGCTGCGACGACGACGCCATGCCCTGGGACCGGGAAGGCGATCCCCTGGAGACCAAATACATGTACGTCTGCCATGCCGAGCTCAACGCCATCCTCAACAGCGCCCACAACAACCTCAAGGGCGCCCGGATTTACGTCACCCTGTTCCCCTGCAATGAGTGCACCAAGGCCATCATTCAGTCGGGCATCAAGGAACTGGTGTATTACGGCGACAAGTACCACGACAGCGATTCCAGCATCGCGGCCCGGTTCATGCTCCAGAAGGCCGGGGTCCGTGTAACCCCCTACCGTGCCACCGGCCGGGAGGTCACCTTCACACTTTGAGAAACCCCGCTTGACACAGGCCCGGTCTGCGTCGTATAATGAAATGCATATTTATCCAATAATTTTCATTAAATGCAGCATATATGCAGAAAGGGGACTTTCCTGTGAATTTGAAAGGACGCAGCTTTTTGAAACTGCTGGACTATACCCCCGCCGAGATCGGCGGTCTGATTGACCTGGCGGCCGACCTGAAGGCCAAAAAGAAGGCCGGCATCCCCCACGACACCCTGCGCGGGAAGAACATCGCCCTGATTTTTGAAAAGACCTCCACCCGCACCCGGTGCAGCTTTGAGGTGGCGGCCCACGATCTGGGCATGCAGGTGACCTACCTGGACCCCCAGGGCAGCCAGATCGGGAAAAAGGAGTCCATCGCCGACACCGCCCAGGTGCTGGGCCGGATGTTTGACGGCATCGAGTACCGGGGCTATGGCCAGGAGATCGTGGAGGAGCTGGCCCATTACGCCGGGGTTCCGGTGTGGAACGGCCTGACCAATGAGTTCCACCCCACCCAGATTCTGGCCGACTTTTTGACCATCCGGGAGCACTTCGGCAAGCTGGAAGGGATCAACTTTGTCTACTTCGGGGATGTCCGCTACAACATGGGCAACAGCCTGATGGTGGGCTGCGCCAAGATGGGCCTCCACTTCACCGCCTGCGCCCCCAAGAAGTACTGGCCCGACCCCGACCTGGTGGCTCAGTGCCAGGCGGTGGCCGCCGAGACCGGCGCCACCATCCGCTTTGAGGAGGACCCCATGAAGGCCGCACAGGGCGCCGACGTCCTGTACACCGACGTGTGGGTGTCCATGGGTGAGCCGGTGGAAGTCTGGGCCGAGCGGATCGCCGACCTGGCCCCCTACCAGATCAATGCCCAGCTGATGGCTGCCGCAGGCCCCCAGGCGGTGTTCATGCACTGCCTGCCCGCCTTCCACGACCACAAGACCACCGTGGGCAAGGAGATGGGCGAGCGGTTCGGCCGGGATGCCATGGAAGTCACCGACGAGGTGTTCCAGAGCCCCCAGAGCATTGTGTTCGACGAGGCTGAAAACCGGATGCACACCATCAAGGCGGTCATGGCCGCCACCCTGGGCTACCAGGAAGCTTAAACAAAACAGCAAAGGCCGCAGCGTTTTGGGCTGCGGCCTTCTTGTTGTATTATAATAATGAAAGAGATTCACTTTTTGGCTCAAAAAAGCGCGCAAGTTTCAGCTTTCAGCGGCCAATGAGTCCGGCCTGCAGGAGCCGTGCCCGGATGGGGCTGCCCACGGCCGAGGACAAAACCACCTTGACCAGGTCAAAGGGAATGAAGGGCAGCACGCAGACTCCCAGAGCATAGGGCAGGGTGCAGCCCATCTGAACGATGAACCAGGCGGTGCCGAAGGCATAGCTGACGGCGATGCCGGCGATCATCCCCAGGCTGGACCAGACGGGGCGGCCATGGCTGCGTTCCACCACCCAGCCGCCGATGGCGGCCTGGGCCACAAAGCCGACCAGATAGCCGCCGGTGGGGCCCAGCAGCTTGGCCAGCCCCCCGCCGTAGCCCGAAAAGACCGGCAGGCCCACCGCGCCCAGCATCAGGTAGACCGCCACGCTGGCGGCGCCCAGCCGGGGGCCCAGCATCCAGGCGGCCAGACAGACCACCAGGTTGGTCAGAGAGATGGGGATGGCCCCGATGGGCACCGACAGGGGGCCCAGAATGCACATCACGGCGGCCATCAGGGCCGTGACGGTCAGGTGCGAAGCGGTTTGTTTTTTATCTTTCAGCGTCATGAACAGTCCTTCCTTTCTTTTTCCAGTATAAAAAATGCGAAGGAAAAGGTCAAATGCAAAATTGTGAAAAAAGGAGCGTGGTTCGATGGGCGGCGGAAAAGTAACCCGGCCCGACTTCGGGCTGGGGCAGCCCGACCCGGGGCATCCCATGACAGAATTCTATACCCTTGTGCTGGAGGGGCTGGAGCAGGCCGAGAGCTTTGCTCTGCCGGGCCTGTACGCCCGGTTTGACCCGCCGGCCTGGCCCATCGAGGCCCACGAGGCCCGGGACTGGTGCAGCCTGTCTCCTGTTCTACGGGAGGGTTTTACCCAGATTGTGCCGCCGGGGCGGCTGCGGGTACTCTACAGCGAATTGCGGTGCACCGCCGCCGGGTCGCCCTCGGCTCTGGTGCTCACCCAGGAGGGCACCCGGACCAGCTGCGCCCTGCGGCTGCTGCCGCCCTTCCTCTGGCCCTCGGAGGAAGAAACCCCGGCCTGGCCCGACTGTGCCATGGCCCTGACCCTGACGTTAGGGCCCCGGGCGGTGGATCTGGCCGACGCCAATCCCGCCGCTCTGGCCCGTCAGCTTATCGAGAACCCCGAGGGCAAAGCCTGGGTGCAGCATCCCAAGCTGGACCGCTGGCTGGAAGCCCAGGGCGCCCGCTGGCAGAAGCTGTGGCGGTAACCCTTCACTGGGCCGAGGCAGCCCGGAGCATCCGCTCCAGTTCCATGGCCGCCACGCTCAGGGGGCGGCTCTTGTCCTTCACCAGGCTGATGTACCGGACCGGGGGCGGGGTCTGGAGCTCCAGCTGGACCACATCCTTTTTGGCCAGGGCCTCCCGGGCAAAGTCCTCGGGGACGAAGGCCACCCCCAGCCCATAGCAGACCAGAGGCAGAATCTGGTCGGTGGTGGCGGTCTGGACGTCCGGCTCCAGCATGGCCCCGTGTTCTGCGAACAGCTGGGCATAAAAGGCATAGGTGGAGCTGTCATGCCCCAGGGAAATCAGGGGCAGCCCGGCGATATCCTCATAGGTGAGGCGCCGGCCCGCCAGATAGCCGTATTCCGGCCCCGCCACCAATAAGTCGTGGAACGGCCGCAGCCGCTGTTCGGTGAGGGGGGCGGTGAGCTCCCCGCAGGGGGTGCCCACCACCGCCAGCTCCACCAGGCCCGACCGCAGCGCCGCGATGGCCTGTGGGGTGGAATGGTTGGTGATCTGAAGCCTGACCCCCGGATACCGCCGCTTGAAATCCCGCAGCACCGGCAGCAGCAGCCCGTGAAGGGCTGTCTCGCTGGCTCCAATGGCAATCTGGCCGCTGTGCAGGCTCCGCCGGCTGGCCAGCTCATATTCGGCGGCCTGCAGCTGTTCCTGCATCACCTGGACGTGGGCGTACAGCCTCTCCCCCTCGGGGGTCAGGGTCACCCCCCGGTGGCTCCGCTCAAACAGGCGGCACCCCAGCTCCTGTTCCAGCAGGTTGATGGTGCGGGTGATGTTGGGCTGGCTGCCATGCAGCGCCGCGGCGGCCTGGGTGAAGCTGCTGTATTTGGCTACGTAGTAGAAAATCCGATAGTAGTCATACGGTACCGACATGAGCGCGTATCCTTTCATATCATGTGGATATGGTTTTTATATAAAACATATATTTTACATATGCTCTCCAAAAAAGTATACTATCTTTCGGCAGAAATTACAATAGCTCTGTCTGTGCAGCATCTGTAAGGAGGAATATCTGTGAATAAGGATTTGACGGTGGGCAAGCCGTCCACTGTGTTGTGGCAGTTTTGCCTTCCCATGTTTGGCAGCATCGTCTTTCAGCAGCTTTACAATATTGCCGACAGCCTGGTGGCAGGCAAATTCGTCGGCGAGGACGCCCTGGCGGCCGTAGGCAACAGCTATGAGATCACCCTGATCTTCATCGCCTTCGCCTTTGGCTGCAACATCGGCTGTTCCGTCATCGTGTCCCGGTTCTTCGGCGCAAAGCAGTACGAGGACATGAAAACCGCCGTCACCACTTCCCTGATCGGCTGCGCCGTCCTGGTGGCCGCCCTGATGGCGGTGGGCCTGTTCGGCTGCGACGCTCTGCTGGAGCTCATCAACACCCCGGAGGAAATCCTGGCCGACTCGGCCCTGTATCTGGACATCTACGTCCTGGGCCTGCCCTTCATGTTCTTCTACAACGTGGCCACCGGCATCTTCTCGGCCCTGGGCGACAGCAAGACCCCCTTCCTGTTGCTGGCGGCTTCCTCCACCAGCAACATCTTCATGGACATCCTGTTCGTCACCGCCTTCCACATGGGTGTGGCCGGCGTGGCCTGGGCCACCTTCCTGTGCCAGGGCGTCAGCTGCATCCTGGCCATGTGGGTGGTGGCCAAGCGGATGATGGGGATTCACACCGAAACCAAGCCCGCCCTGTTCTCCTGGAGCATGCTGGGCAAGATCTCAGTCATCGCCATCCCCAGCATCCTGCAGCAGAGCTTCATCTCGGTGGGCAACATCGTGATTCAGAGCACGGTCAACAGCTTCGGCGCCAGCGTCATCGCCGGCTACTCCGCTTCGGTCAAGCTGAACAACCTGGTCATCACCTCCTTCACCACCCTGGCCAACGGCATCTCCAACTACACCTCCCAGAACCTGGGCGCCGGCAAACCTGACCGGATGCGCCAGGGCTATCTGGCCGGCATCAAGCTGGTGTGGGCCCTCTGCGTGCCCCTGGCCGGCCTGTACTTCTTCGCCGGACGCCAGCTGCTGTTCCTGTTCATGAACGAGCCCACCGGCACCGCCATCGACACCGGCATCCTGTTTTTGCGGATCGTGGCCCCCTTCTACTTCCTGGTGTCGGTCAAGCTGGTGTCGGACGGCGTGCTCCGCGGCTGCGCCCTGATGGTCCAGTTCATGATCTCCACCTTTGCCGACCTGATCCTCCGTGTGGCCCTGGCCATCGGCCTGTCCGCCACCGCTCTGGGCTCGGACGGCATCTGGCTGTCCTGGCCCATCGGCTGGACCGTGGGCACTGCCCTGTCCCTGTTCTTCTGCCTGCGGGTTATGAACAAGGCCAAGCAGACCCAGCCCGACGCCGCTGCACAGGCAGCCGTCCTTTCCAGCGAAAATATCTGATCCCCTCCGCCCTGGCAGGATCTTCCATCCATGGGATTTGCAGGTGAAATTTGTTAAAGTTCACAATAAAAAAGTCTCATGTATTAAGAAACTATGTCGGGTTTGTGACTTGCGGCGGGCGCTTCAGTTGATTATACTAGAACAAAGCAAGGGAGCTTCAATGGGAGAAGGGGCTCCCTTGTTTGTTCATTTTCAACTGAAATGTTATGAAGCAAGCAAGAAAGAGGGATAATATCATGAAAACGAGCATTTCCCGCCGTCAGTTCCTGGCTGCCGTGGGCGCTGCCGCCGCTGTGAGCGCCCTGAGCGCCTGCGGTTCCTCGTCCAGCAGCTCCACTGCTGCATCCGGCGCGGCTTCCGGCTCCGCCTCCGCTTCGGGCGATACCATCAAGGTGGGCCTGCTGGCCCCCCTGACCGGCGACGTGTCGGTCTACGGCATTGCCGTTGCCAACGGCGCCAACCTGTACATCAAGCAGCTGAACGAGGCCGGCGGCATCAACGGCAAGCAGGTCGAGGTTGTTGAGATGGACGAGCAGGGCGACGCCACCCAGGCCGTCACCTGCTTCACCCAGATGGTGGACCAGGGCATCACCGCTCTGATCGGCGACGTCACCACCACCCCCACCCTGGCTGTCGTGGCTGAGACCCAGGACTACAACATGCCCATGGTCACCGCTTCCGCCACCGCCGAGGCTGTCACCTACGACGCTGAGACCGATACCGTCTACAGCAACGTGTTCCGCACCACCTTCACCGACCCGTTCCAGGGCATCAAGATGGCCGACTACGCCACCGACAAGCTGGGCTACGCCCGTGCTGCCGTCATCTATCAGCTGGGCGCCGACTACAACGAGGGCCTGGCCACCAACTTTGAGTCCGAGTTCGCAGCCAACGGCGGCGAGATCGTGGCCTCCGAGACCTACTCGGCCGGCGACGTGGACTTCCGCACCCAGCTGACCACCATCCTGGCAGCCAACCCCGACGTGGTCTACTGCCCCAACTACTATGAGGATGTGGGCCAGATCCTGTCCCAGGCCACCGACGTGGGCCTGACCGTTCCCTTCCTGGGCGGCGACGGCTGGGACGGCGTCACCCAGTACGCCACCGCAGAGCAGCTGGACGGCTGCTACTTCTGCGCCAACTACGCCACCGGTTCCAATCCCGACTTCGAGAGCGCTTACGAGGCCGAGTACGGCGAGAGCTACCCCAACGGTTTCTCTCCCCTGGGCTACGACGCAGCTCTGACCGTCTGCGGCGGCCTGCAGGCTGCTGAGGACGCCGGCCTGGAGCCCGGTACCGACGAGTACAAGCAGGCTGTCATCGACGGCATCAAGAACGGTTCCTTCGAGGGCGTCACCGGCTCCTTCACCTTTGACGAGTACAACAACCCCGTCAAGACTGCCGCCATCCTGACCTTCGAGAACGGCGAGGCCGTCTTCGTCGAGCAGTACTAATCGGCGTCAAAAGGGCCCGTCCGCCGGGCCTGCGCGCAGCGTTTGCCTGTGCGTCTTATCTTGTTTTTATTGCGGAATACTGCGGAGCAATAAAAACCGTATAGTGCGGAGACCGCTCGAACAGGAAATGCTCGGATGGTCTCCGCTTTTTCATACCCGCCGGATTCCGAGCGTATCATGTCAAAAAGAAAGGAACTGCAACGATGACAGTGTTTTTTAGCCAGCTGATCAACGGCCTTTCGCTGGGCAGCATCTACGCACTGATCGCCCTGGGCTACAGCATGGTGTACGGCATCATCCTGCTGCTGAACTTCGCCCACGGCGACATCATCATGGTGGGCGCCTACATGTCCTGGTTCGTGATGAACCAGCTGGGTCTCGGTCCTGTGACCGCGGTCTGCGCCTCCATCATCACCTGTACCCTGCTGGGCGTGGTGATTGAAAAAATCGCCTACACTCCCCTGCGCTCCGCGCCCCGCCTGTCCCTGCTGATTACCGCCATCGGCGTCTCCTTCTTCCTGGAGTACACCGCTGAGCTGCTGCTGGGTTCGGGCGCCAAGGTCATCCCCTCCTACTTCACCAACCAGGTGTACCGTCTGGGCAGCGTCAACCTGAGCCTCACCACCATCCTGACCCTGGGTGTCATGGTGGTGTCCATGATCGTGCTGACCCTGCTGGTCCAGCGGACCAAGCTGGGCAAGGCCATGCGGGCCGTCTCGGAGGACATGGACGCCGCCCGCCTGATGGGCGTCAACGTCAACAGCACCATTTCCTTCACCTTTGCGGTGGGTTCGGCCCTGGCGGGCATCGGCTCGGTGCTGTACTGCTGCAGCTATCCCCAGGCTACCCCCACCATGGGCTCCATGCTGGGCCTGAAGGCCTTTGTCGCCGCCGTTCTGGGCGGCATCGGCTCCATCCCCGGCGCCATGATCGGCGGCCTGGCCATCGGCGTGTGTGAGAGCATGGTCTCGGCCATCGGCCTGTCGGCCTGGCGCGACGCTGTCACCTTTGCGATCCTGATTGTCGTGCTGCTGGTCAAACCCACCGGCATCCTGGGCCGCAAGGTACAGGAAAAGGTTTAAGGAGGGTTGGACTGTGAGCAAATCGAAATACCGCGCACTGAAAATGCCGGTGCGCTACCTCATCAATACGGTCCTGGTGGTGCTGCTCTTTGTGGGTCTGCAGCTGCTGAGCCAGAACGTCCTGAGCACCTACCAGAACAAGGTCCTGCTGCTGGTGGGCATCAACATCATCCTGGCGGTGTCCCTGAACGTGGCCACCGGCTACCTGGGCCAGCTGCCTCTGGGCCACGCCGGCTTTATGGCGGTGGGCGCCTACACCAGCGCCCTGTTCACCAAATACAGCACCCTGCCTGAGCCCGTGGCCTTTGCCGCCGGCCTGATCCTGGGCGCTGCCGTGGCCTGCCTGTTCGGCGTCCTGATCGGCATTCCCGCCCTGCGCCTGAGCGGCGACTATCTGGCCATCCTGACCCTGGGCTTCGGCGAAATCATCCGCATCACCCTCAACAACATCGACAACGTGCTGGGCTTTTCTCTGTTCTACGGCGCCAAGGGCCTGAAGAACATCCCCAAGTACTCCGACCTGCTGTCGGTGTTCCTCTGCGTGGTGCTGACCTGCTTCTTCATCCACACCATGCTCAAGAGCCGCCACGGCCGCGCCGTCCTGGCCATCCGGGACAACGAAATCGCCGCCGAGAGCTGCGGCATCCAGACCACCTACTATAAAGTCATGGCCTTCTCCTTCTCGGCAGCCTTTGCCGGCCTGGCGGGCGGCCTGTACGCCGGCTATCTGGGCGTTCTGGACCCCTCCGGCTTCGACTTCATGAAGTCCATCGAGATTCTGGTCATGGTGGTTCTGGGCGGCATGGGCTCCATGCTGGGCTCCATCCTGTCGGCCACCGTCCTGACCATCCTGCCCGAGGCTCTGCGCAGCTTCTCCGATTACCGGATGGTGCTGTACTCGGTGGTGCTGATCTTTATGATGATCTTCCGTCCGGGCGGACTGCTGGGCAGCTACGACTTCTCTCTGAGCCGCCTCATCAGCAAGGCCCTCAGTTTCGGCAGCGCGAAGGAGGCACACCATGAGTGAGTTTAAGACCAGCCTGCACAGCATCCCGTCGGGCGGCTTCCTGACCGAACGCGACAAGGACAAGCGCCCGGTGCTGGACGTCCGTGGTCTGGGCATTGATTTCGGCGGCCTGACCGCCGTGGACGACTTCAACCTGATGATCGGCCGCAACGAGATCACCGGTCTGATCGGCCCCAACGGCGCCGGCAAGACCACCGTGTTCAACCTGCTGACCAACGTCTATCAGCCCAGCCGCGGCTCCATCCTGCTGGACGGCATGCCCACCGCCGGCAAAAAGACCTATCAGGTCAACCGGATGGGCGTGGCCCGCACCTTCCAGAACATCCGCCTGTTCAAGGACCTGGCGGTCATTGACAACGTCAAGGTGGGCCTGCATCAGTCCATGAACTACCGTCTGCCGGAGGCTCTGCTCCGCCTGCCCAGCTACTGGAAGCAGGAAAAGCGGACCACCGACGAGGCCATCGAGCTGCTGAACATCTTCCACATGGCCGACCTGGCGGGCAAGCAGGCGGGCAGCCTGCCCTACGGCGCCCAGCGGCGTCTGGAGATCATCCGCGCCCTGGCCACCCGGCCCAAACTGCTGCTGCTGGACGAGCCGGCCGCCGGCATGAACCCCTCCGAGACCGCCGAGCTGATGGAAGTCATCCGCCGGATTCGGGACGAGTTTGACATCGCCATTCTGCTGATCGAGCACGACATGAACCTGGTCATGGGCATCTGCGAGGGCATCGCCGTGCTGAACTTCGGCCGTGTCATCGCCAAGGGCACCCCCGACGAGATCCGCGAGAATCCCCAGGTCATCGAAGCATACCTTGGCAAGAAGGAGGGCTGATCCATGGCACAGACTATGCTGAACGTTGAGGGCATCAACGTCTACTACGGCGCCATCCACGCCATCAAGGATATCTCCTTCCACGTGGACGAGGGCGAGATCGTGACCCTGATCGGCGCCAACGGCGCCGGCAAATCCACCAACCTGAAAACCATCTCGGGCCTGCTGCACAGCAAGACCGGTTCCATCACCTACAAGGGGCAGAACATCTCGGGGATGCGCGCCCACAAAATCGTCCAGGCGGGCCTGGCTCAGGTTCCCGAGGGACGGCGGGTGTTCCTGCACATGTCGGTGGAGGAAAACCTGGAGATGGGCGGCTATACCCAGGACCGCAGCACCATTGCGCCCAACATGGAGAAGGTCTTTACCCTGTTCCCCCGTCTGAAGGAGCGCCGCCGCCAGATGGCCGGCACTCTGTCGGGCGGTGAGCAGCAGATGCTGGCCATGGGCCGCGCCCTGATGAGCAACGCATCCATGCTGATGCTGGACGAGCCTTCCATGGGTCTGTCTCCCCTGATGGTGCAGGAAATCTTCGACATCATCCAGAACGTCCACAAGGAGGGCATGACCATCCTTCTGGTGGAGCAGAACGCTCAGATGGCCCTGTCCATTGCGGACCGCGCCTACGTTCTGGAGACCGGCCGCATCGTCATGGAGGGCACCGGCGCCGAGCTCCTCACCAACGAAAAAGTTCAGACCGCATACCTGGGCGGCTAACCTTCTTTTTCTTGAAAGAAAAAGAAGGCAAAGGCAGCTTTGGCCCGGCGCGTCCTGCGGACGAAACAGCCGGGCCAAAGCTGGCGCAGCGCTCCGATTTTTGCAAGCGCCCGCCGCGGCGCGCTGCAAAAACCGGCCAAGCGCAAGAGGTTTCACTGGGTACCATACACTCTGGCCGCTCTTTATAACGTTTGTGAGGGTTGCAGACTATGCCGCGCTCACGCTGCGTCCGACCTGCGGTCGGGTGCGATGCAAACTTCATCGGGTATCATTGTTCATAGTTGCGGCCTGTTGTGGCGCGAGCCGCGTCTGAGCTGCCAGGTATCTGTATCATTATTTATGGTTGCTATCGGCCTTGTCTGAGCTGCGACGCAAAAACGTCTTGCCTTTCTGACCGGTTTCTCCCTGATTTCCGGTCCAGCCCTGTTTCTTTTGAAACTGCTTCATTCAAAATAAAAAGCCTCTGTTCTATGAACTGAACCAGTAAAAACGGACAATAGACAAAACGCCCCCTGTGTAGGAAAATAAACCTATACAGGGGGTGTTCGTATGTCCAGACAAAAATACACACATATTCAAGTGAAAG